>JAAEOI010000377.1 GCA_024244665.1 Bacteroidota bacterium
CATCGCAGGCAACACTGCCGCAATGCTATTCATTACTCCCTTCACATTTACATCAATGGTCTGCTCCCATTCATCTTCATGAAAATTTTTCAGAAAGGAGAGGGGCATGATCCCGGCATTATTAACCAAGACATCGATTTGTCCAAATTCATCCAGGGCTGCTTTGGCCACTTCTTTCATATCATTTCTCTTTATAACATCAGCCTCGACGGCGATTGCCTTATGGCCTTTGGACAACAATTCGGATTTAAGCTCATTTAGTTTATCGATGGATCGGGCAGAGAGGATAACAGCAAAACCTTCTTTTACCAAAGCGTATGCTGTGGCTTTACCAATTCCTGAGGAAGCTCCTGTAATAATTGCAGTTTTCATGATACTGATTTTTGTTTTTAAGATGAATAATTCTTATAACACCTAAATTGAATAAGAGTCTGAAAACAAGCATTATAAGTTACAATATAATATTGGAATTAGCTAATCTGCACCTCCCTTGGGATTCCAGTGATGGTGTGCACTTTATTCCGTGGTAAAGTGAACCTTCCTTATTTGCAATTGCTGACTTCTCAGTCTAAATTGGGTAAGGGTGCTAAGTTGCGCTGAAATATGCATTATGGTTTCTGCTGGGATCTTATGGCATCTGAAACATCTCGGAGTACATCTGCATTATAATGATTTCATTTTTATTTTAACCTCTGACTAAATATCACATAGCACTGGATACTTCGTAGCTTATCACTTCGTGATGAATTTACTGTCAAAGTATTTGTTCTCCTTCTTAAAGAAGGGATGCAGTGAACTGACCAGACAACTGCTCATCCAATTTTTTTCGGTCAATGTGCCAGGTTTGTCGATGAAACATTAACTTTAACGAAGCACTTTATTCTAAAACATTGAATCATGGCTAAAAAGAAATCAAAGAAAGAGTCAGACAAAAAGGACAAAAAGAAGAAGGATAAAAAAAGCATCCTGGCGAAGCTGAAGGCTGCCAGGAAGAAGGAGACCAAAAAGAAGGAGGCCAGGAAGGAAGCTAAGAAGGAAGCTAAGAAGAAGGCGGCCAGGAAGAAGGATAGCAAGAGAAAGGAAGTAAAAAAGAGAGACTCCAAAAAGAAAGACTCCAAAAAGAAGGTCCAAAGCAAAAAGGACACTCAGAAGAAGGAACTCAAGAAGAAGGAAGTCAAAAAGAAAGACTCCAGGAAGAAGGCAGATTCTCCCCTGAATAAACCTTTAAAGGAGGTCGTAGCAAAGCCAGCTCCGGCCCCGGCTTCGACTAAAGCCCCGGTTAAGAAATCTGCTCCAGGTAAAAAGCCAGCCTCTGCAAAGGCCAAAACTCCGGTTAATAAACCAGCCACGGTCAAGGCCAAGGCCGCAGTTAAAAAGCCGGCTCAGGCATCAGCCATGACCAAAGGGGCGGCAGACCACAGCTCAAATTATGGTGTGCAGGAGGCTGTTAAGAAACTCAGGGCGATTAAAAGCAGGGATGAGTTTTTGGTATTTGTCAAGGGTGAGAAAAGAGTTTCCATTACCCGGGTCATACCAGGGGTACTGAATAAGCTGTAACTATAGATCCGCTTTTATTTTCAGGATATAGGGCTCAAATACCTGGCTGATGTAGAGGTCGCTGTTATAGATGATGGCTGTGGAGCCTCCGCTTATTTGTGATCCGTCTGTACTGAATATGGTTTCGGTTTCCCCTGTTTCCGGATCGGTCTGGAACACCTTTACAGGAGAGAGTTTATCCTGATTCTTAGCGTGACGGATGAAGAGCAGGGGTTTGACGTGTCCACAGGTAAGGATCTTCCCCTGGTGGATTCTGATGTTATCATTTCCTTTTAGTCCCTCGATGGATGGGAGGGGCGTCAGATCCTTTTTGTTAATCATGTAGCGGTGAATTTTATGCTGAATGGCATCGCCGGCAAAGATGATGTTCCCAATGCGGTTGATGCCAGCCGGATAGCCCAGGTCCAGAGCCATAAACTGTGAATTCCACTTTCCATCGCTCTCCTTTTCAAGCCTGACCACACTGGCCCTTTTCAGTTTAAGGGCTTTTTCAATCATTCTTCCCCTCTTTCCCGAATCGTTTACATAATAGATCTCCCCGTTTGGACCGGTGACCAGGGCATTTGGTGAATGCTGCATGCTGGACTGGATCATCTCCATAAACTTCAGTGTGTCACCATGCACAAGGTAAACCAGGATCGGGTGTTGGTCAGGTTCTCTTTCGTGGCTGATCACATAGAGCATATTTCCGTCCAGGTAGATGCCGTGTGGCCGGAAAACCAGGGAGTCGGGTTCGTTATAACGGGTGAGGATGCTTCGTTCCATAGAGAGGAGGTCCACTGCCTCGATCTCGCCGTAGGGTTCATAGACCTCCCGGCGTGCCGAGCAGGAGATCAGTAACCTGGGGTGGTGCAGTGTGTCGAGCACCATGTCTTCCGGCCCCGGACCAACTTCAATCCGCTCACCCATTACCGGTGTGTGATCTGTTGCCGGATTGTAGACTGACAGGCCCATGAGAAGTGCAGCAAGGAGAAGGAGGGTGACTTGAAATTTCATTTTTTTATGGGTGTAAGCAACCAGTTCTGTGTTTCTTCCATCTTATTTGAAAGATTAAGACACTCAATTTATGAAAAAGCTTTTGTTTCTCCTTATTCCGTTTTTCATGATTTCCTGCGAGAAGGATCTTGTGGAGGTCGAAGCCCTTGGTGAGAATGCCAGCATTATTGGTACATGGGTGGAAGAGATAGATTACCAACTTACTCTTGCTGAAGATGGAATTACCCGGCTGAACCGTTCCGAAGAACTTTCAGATTTCGGATATGGATTTACCTTCAACGAGGATGGTACCTTTATTGAACACAAGAATTCCGGTTGGTGCGGGACTCCTCCAATAAGCTACGATAATTTTGAAGGAACCTGGGAGCCCCTGTCCGACAGTCTGCTCGATATCACAGTGGCTTACTGGGGGGGTACCATGACCTACCAGATGCAGATTGTCTCCCTTCATGAGGATAAACTCGGGATCAAATATCTCTTTTCAGAGGACCGGCTTGAGGTGAAGTAGCTTGGAAATCCGGTAAATATTTTAACTTCGCTTTCCTGACTTTATTCAATGGAACGCGAATCCTTTTTCCTCTTCCTCCGGCTCTGGACCATCCTTGGGCTGCTTACCTTTATTTTACTGCTTTTCGTAACAGCGCCATACGGACGTCACAGCCGCAAGGACTGGGGACCCAGTATTCCCAACAGGGTGGGATGGATCGTTATGGAGCTGCCTTCGTTGGTTATTTTTATCCTGGCCTTCCTCTTAGGACCAAAAGGAATCCAACCGGTCACATGGATCTTCTTTGCTATATATGTCTTTCATTATGGCAACCGCTCCATCCTCTGGCCCCTGAGGACGAAGACTTCGGGAAAACAGATGCCCCTGGTGGTGGCCCTGATGGCGGTCAGTTTCAACCTGGTGAATGGTTTTATTAATGGCTACTACTTCTCAGCATTTGCCAGGGAATATACCTGGGAATGGCTTCTTGATATCCGCTTCATCCTTGGAATCCTTGTCTGGGGTGCAGGGGTATTTATCAACTGGTGGTCGGACCAGACCCTGCTGAACCTTAGAAGGGGAGGGAAAAAAGGGTATTTCATTCCCCGGGGGGGCTTATTCAGGTATATTTCCTGCCCTAACTTTTTTGGTGAAATACTGGAGTGGACAGGATTTGCCATCATGACCTGGAGTCCGGCCGCTCTGGTTTTCGCCCTGTGGACCTTCTTCAACCTGGTTCCCCGTGCACTTGACCACCACAAGTGGTACCGGGAGACCTTCCCGGACTATCCCCAAAAACGTAAGGCAATTCTTCCCTTCGTTATTTAATCAGATAAATGATTCAATCCACTTCCTGGCGTTCACGAAGGCTTCCAGCCAGGGTGTGGCTTCATCCTGCCTGCGCTCTGCCGGGTAGGTTCCACACTGCCACGGCTGGTAGGCCCGCTCCAGGTGGGGCATCATTACCAGGTGGCGCCCGTCGGCCGAACAGATGGCTGCCGCGTCGTAGTCAGAGCCATTGGGATTTGCCGGGTAGGATGAACGGCTGTACCTGGCTGCAATATGGTACTTCTCTTCTGCTTCGGGCAGAACAAACTTCCCTTCTCCATGGGCCACCCAGACACCCAGGTTCATCTCCTCGAGGGAACCAAGCATTATCGAGTTATTTTTCTGAACCTTGACACCCAGGAAGGCCGATTCAAATTTTCCCGATTCGTTGTGTACCATGGAGGGTGACTGATCATGTTCCGGGACCACCAGGTCCAGTTCGATCATCAGCTGGCAGCCATTGCAGATTCCCAGGCTGAGGGTATCCTTCCTGCCATAGAACTTCTCCAGGGCCATTCTTGCTTTCTCATTGTACCTGAATGCACCTGCCCAGCCCTTGGCCGAGCCAAGTACATCGGAGTTGGAGAAGCCACCCACAAAGACGATCATCTGCACCTCTTCCAGGGTCTCGCGCCCGGTAATCAGGTCGGTCATATGGACATCCTTGACGTCAAAACCGGCCAGGTAAAGGGCGTGTGCCATCTCCCTGTCTCCGTTGACTCCCTTCTCCCGGATGATGGCTGCCTTAACCCCGCTGTCATTTCGCCTGTTGGGATCAACACCTATACTCTCAAAGGTTCCTTTAAAATCTCCCAGGTTAATATCGAGGGGGTGGTTCTTATAATTCTCCTTACGTTCAGCGGCAAGCTTTTCGCCCGACTGTTTCCTGTCCAGGAGGTATGAGGTACGGAACCAGAGGTCCCGGTAGTGGTCAATGTTGAGCTTACGGGTACCTGTGCCGGTCCTGAGCTGGACCTCCCTCTCTTCAACGGGCCTTCCAATGATATGGTGGAGGATGCCCTCCTTCTCCAGGATGGCTGTTACCTCACGGGCATTGGCCACCTGGATCACTACACCTGGTTTTTCACTGAACAGAACAGGGATGGTCTCTCCCGGCAAGCCTGACAGATCGACCTCCATACCTCCTTCGGTATTGGCAAAGCACATCTCCATAAGAGCGGTGATCATCCCTCCGGCCGAGATGTCATGGCCCGAAAGGATTTTCCCTCCTTCTATGAGGGACTGCATCAGGTTAAATGTTTTTACGAAATAGGCGGAATCTTTTACTGTGGGGGCTTCATTGCCCAGCCGGTTCATGTACTGTGCAAAGGAGCTGCCGCCAAGCTTGAACCCGTCCCTGGAGAAGTCGATGTAAATGATCCTTGATTCGGGATCATTAACCAGCACCGGCTCTACAATCTTGCGTATGTCTGTTACCTCGGCTGCAGCAGAAATTATCACAGTGCCGGGGGCATAAACCACCTGGTTGTCGTACTTCTGGGTCATGGAGAGGGAGTCTTTCCCTGTGGGAATGTTAATGCCCAGTTCCACTGCAAAGTTACTGGCTGCACTGGCCGCTTCAAATAGCCGGGCATCCTCTCCCTCATTCTTGCAAGGCCACATCCAGTTGGCCGAGAGCGAGATGCTTTTAATCTGGTCGGGCATGGGAGCCCAGATCAGGTTGGTGAGTGATTCGGCAATGGCCAGAACTGATCCTGCAGCTGCATCGACCATCCCGGCAACGGGGGCATGACCGATGGAGGTGGCGTAGCCCTTCACTCCACGGTAATCCAATGCAACTGCTCCAAGGTTATTGAGCGGGAGCTGCAGTGCACCTGCACACTGTTGTTTGGCAATCTTCCCGGTCACCGAGCGGTCCACCTTGTTGGTTAGCCAGTCCTTGCAGGCCACAGCTTCCAGTTGAATGACACCTTCAAGGTATCTTTCCAGTTGCGAGGGATCCGCTTCAATCTTGCTGTAGGTGGTGCCAAGGGTCCGGTCCTGCATCACGGTCTGCGGCGGTTTCCCGAACATGTCGGCCAGCTCCAGGTCCATGGGTTTCTCCCCGGTTTTTTCACTCTCAAAGACAAACCTGTGGTCGTTGGTGATCTCCCCGATAATATAGATGGGAGCCCTTTCACGGTTGGCGATCCTCACCAGCTCATCCACGTCATCTGCCTTCATGATCAGTCCCATTCGCTCCTGGGACTCATTGCCGATAATCTCCTTTGCGGAGAGAGTGGGGTCGCCCACGGGCAGTTTATCCAGGTTGATAATCCCACCGGTATCCTCCACCAATTCGGACAGGCAGTTGAGGTGGCCTCCTGCTCCGTGGTCATGAATGCTCACCACCGGATTCAGACCTGCTTCGGACATGGCGCGGATGGCATTGTAGACTCGTTTCTGCATTTCGGGATTGGCCCTCTGGACCGCATTCAGTTCAATGGCATTTTCAAATTCACCGGTATCAACCGAAGATACTGCTCCGCCTCCCATTCCGATCCGATAGTTGTCGCCGCCCAGGAGAACCACCACATCACCCTTTTCAGGGATCGCCTTCTCGGCATCGGCCATTTTTCCAAAACCGATACCCCCGGCAAGCATGATCACCTTGTCAAAGCCATACTGTTTTCCTTCTTCACCGTGTTCAAAGGTGAGCAGGCTTCCACAGATCAGTGGCTGACCAAACTTATTTCCAAAATCGCTGGCCCCGTTGGAAGCTTTGATGAGGATCTCTTCAGGGGTCTGATAGAGCCAGGGCCTTTCAGGCATAGCATCTTCCCAGGTACGACCTTCACCCAGCCTGGGGTATGAGGTCATGTAGACTGCTGTTCCGGCCATGGGGATGGCTCCTTTCCCACCGGCTATGCGATCCCTGATCTCTCCGCCGGTTCCTGTGGCTGCCCCGTTGAAGGGCTCCACGGTGGTGGGGAAGTTGTGAGTCTCAGCTTTCAGTGAGAGCACCGTATCAATATCACTTACCCGAAAAAAGTCGGAGGTGTCCTGTTTTGCGGGTGCAAACTGCTCCACCTGCGGTCCCTTTACAAAAGAGCAGTTGTCCTTATAGGCCGAAACTACATGGTTGGGATTGGTGGCGGTGGTGCGCTTAATCAGCTGGAAGAGGGAGGACTCCTTCTCCTCTCCGTCGATGACAAATCTCCCGTTGAATATCTTGTGACGGCAGTGTTCCGAATTTACCTGGGAGAATCCAAACACCTCACTGTCTGTCAACTCTCTCCCGATCCTCAGGCTGACACCTTCCAGGTACTCAATCTCATCAGGATTCAGGGCGAGCCCCTCCTTCCGGTTGTAAGCAGCAATATCTGAGACCTGGGTGACTGGTTCTGGTTTTTTGTCGATGGTGAAAAGCTCCTGTCCCAGCCCCTTATAAAGGGCCTGGAGCATGGGATCGAATGTGGCCTCCTCACCCTTCACTCCGAAGAACTCTTCTATTCTGCGAATCCCCTTAACGCCCATATTCTGAGCAATTTCAACCGCATTGGTACTCCAGGGTGTAATCATCTCCCTGCGTGGCCCCACATAAAAACCATCAACCGTTCCGGCCGCCAGGCATGTGGCACCTCCAAATAGCCACTCCAGTTTCTCAGTGGTGGCTTTTTCAAGTTCTGAAGAGACCTCAAGTGCAATGATTTTGTTGTCGGGAACCTGGAAGAAATAGATCATATGGATGTGTTTAATTATTACCCTGGATTGATGGTGCAAAGATACATGATATGTTGAATGATGGAAGAGTTTTTTATCATTGGAAATGATTGTTTATCTTGTAGAAAACCAAAAAGACCTTCTAATGATCCAGCAGAAGTTGATAAAGTTTTTTGAGAGGAGTTTTTCAGAGAACTGGGACCTTCCTTCTCTTTCCGATTACAAAGGTATCTCTTATACTTACGGTGAGGTGGCCAAGCAGGTGGCCAGGTTGCACCTGCTTTACGAGGGTCTGGGAATTAAAAAAGGGGATAAGATTGCTGTTTTTGGTAAAAACTCTTCCAACTGGTGTATCTCAAGCATGAGTGTGATTACTTATGGTGCAGTGGTGGTACCCATTCTGGCCGACTTCAAACCTGCCGATGCTCATACCATTATCAACCATTCCGATGCAGTGATGCTGTTGGTTGATAAACAGATTATGGAGAGCCTTTCGGAGGCTGAATTAGAAAATGTCAGGGCCATCCTTTCAGTGGATGATTTTGGAATTCTTTCTGCAAAACCTTCTGAAGTATTTAAGAAGAGCTTTGATCAACTGGATGAACTGCTCACTGAGAAGTGCAAGGGTGATTTTACCCGGGAACACATAAAATATGCCGAGGTGGACAACAGCGAGGTGGTACAGATCAATTATACCTCGGGGACCACAGGTTTCAGTAAGGGTGTGGTTCTTACTGCAAACAGCCTGGCGGGCAATGTGGATTATGCCATCAGGTCCATTGAACTGAATCCTGGAGAGAGGATGCTTTCCATAATTCCACTGGCCCACTGTTATGGTTTTGCCTTTGATTTCCTCTTCCCCCTGGCGGTGGGTGTCCACGTGACCATCCTGGGGAAGATTCCTGCAACGCCGGTGATTCTCAAAGCATTTGCTGAAGTTCAGCCTCACCTGATCCTTTTTGTGCCCATCTTCTTTGAAAAGCTTTATAAGAAGAAGGTACTACCGACACTCCAGAAGGGATCCATGAGGGTACTCACAAATATTCCCGGCATCAGGGGCCTGATATATGGTGCCATCAGGAAAAAACTTTATGAATCTTTTGGCGGGAATTACCGGGAAGCTGTTCTGGGAGGAGCTGCCCTTGGTGCCGAAGCTGAGGAGTTTTTCACAAAGATTAAATTCCCATTCACCATAGGTTACGGAATGACCGAATGTGGACCGCTGATCTCTTATGCATCCTCAGCTACCACGAGGAGAGGGTCCAGCGGAAAAATCCTGGATATCATGGAGCTGAAGATCGATTCGGCAAATCCCTATGATGTGCCCGGTGAGATCCTTGTGAGGGGGGAGGTCCTGATGGAAGGTTATTACAAGAACGAGGAGGCCTCGAAGGAGGCGATCGATGCCGATGGCTGGCTCCATACGGGAGACCTGGGAGTGACCGACAAGGATGGATTTATCTATATTAAGGGAAGAAGCAAAAGTATGCTGCTTGGATCATCCGGGCAGAACATCTATCCGGAAGAGATTGAATCCAAGCTGATCAACCTGCCTTATATCAATGAAGCAGTGGTTCTGATGAATAGTGACCAACGCCTTGAGGCCCTGGTCTATCCGGATATGGAGCAGATTAAAGCAGAAGGAGTAGCCGACCAGCTGGAAGCAAGGATGGAGGAGAACCGCAAAGAGGTGAACAGCCACCTGGCAGCCTACGCAGCCCTCCTGAAGATCCACCTCCACGATAAGGAGTTTGAGAAAACGCCCAAAAGGAGCATCAAGCGCTTCCTCTATAAACTGCCCTAATAGGAGGTTCCCTTATGAACCTTTGAAACGGAGGGCGGGACCAGGTACCCTGAATAGTTCACCCTTCCCGGCCAGGTGGAACTGACAGAAGCGTCAGCCCTCCCTTCACTGAAGATGGACATCCGGACATCGTATGTCCCGATTGTGGTGCGTACATTGTAGCTGACAGAATAAGTCATGTTCTTCTCGTTGAAGCTCGATTTATAATTGGCAATGGGGCCTTCGGCGGTAATCCCGCCCACTCCGTTTGCTCCCACATACTGGTTGCTTCCTATCTGGATAACCCCTGTAATAGAGTCGCAGGCGATAAAGTTGATCATGGAGGAGACATTTACGGTGTTTCCACGTTTGTCCCGCAGCTGGTCGGCCTCCAGCACAAACTTCCGGTGTTCAACCATAAGCCCGGTCAAGAGCGTTTTTTTTGCAGTTTCTTCTGCCTGCTGCTCCTTTTTGAGTTCTTTCTGAAGTTTTTTCTGCTCTTTTTTACTTAGTTCATGGTCCTGTGTAAATGCCGGGATGGCCATGAAAAGGGCCAGTCCTAAGATTAGTATCTTTTTCATCGTGGCGATATTAAATAAATTGCAGTTTGTCTACAAGTTAACAAATTCAAATAATTTCAGGTACGCCATTTCCGTCGGCTATCGTTGTTGGCTGTGTCCAGCTGAAAACAGTCCCAATAATATCTGTTTTATAGAAAGTGTAATGGTTAAGCAAGGAGTTTGGTATACAGCAACTGGTTCTCCTCGTCAAATAGAACGAAAATAATCTCCTCCAGGGGGGAGGGGAACTGGATGAAAGAGCGCACCGCCTGGATGGCAATTTCTGCTGCAAGATCCTTTGGAAAACCGTACACTCCGGTGGAGATATTGGGGAATGCAATGGTTTTTAACCGCTGGATGCCGGCCAGCTCCAGGCTCCTGCGGTAGCAGTGGGCCAGCAATTCCGGTTCCCGGTTATTGCCACCTTTCCACATAGGACCAACCGTGTGGATCACATACCGGGCAGGAAGATTGAATCCTTCAGTAATCCTGGCTTCTCCTGTGTCACATCCATTCAGTTTACGGCAGGCAGCAAGGAGCTCCGGGCCGGCCGCCCGGTGGATGGCTCCGTCTACCCCGCCTCCACCCAGCAGGGTGTTATTGGCAGCATTTACGATGGCATCCACTTTTAGCAGGGTGATATCCCCTTTGGTAATATTGATTTTCACGGACATATTTAATTCATTCCCCTGACCCGGGCTCCGAACTCATTCTCGAAGACTCTGGCAAGGTTCATCATTGTTTTGTCAATCTGTTTATCGGTCAGGGTTTTATTTTCATCAAGAAGGGTGAAAGAGAGGGCGTATGATTTTTTACCTGCCTCAATCTTTTCGCCCTCGTACACATCAAAAAGGCTTACCTGTTTCAGGAGCTTCTTTTCGGTTTTCAGGGCAAGCTTCCTGAGCGAGTCAAAAGTAACCCCACGGTCGAGCAGAAGGGAGAAATCGCGGTTCACCACGTGGAACCTGGACAGGGGGCTGAACAGGATCCTGTGCATGGTGACCTCCTTAAGAAGCAGATCCCAGTCAAACTCCGCCGCATAAACATCCTGTTTAATGTCGAACTGTTTCAGAAGCGAGGGGGCAACCTTGCCGTATTCAACAAGGGCTTTCTCCCTGGTCAAATAAACCAGGCTCTCTGTGTAGGTGTCATTCTCACCGCCACGGGTATCCAGTGAAAGGGGATTGATTCCGCACTTCAGAAGAACACTGTCCACATACCTTTTCAGTGCCGGGAAGGAGGCATCCGATGCCTTCTGTGTCCAGTTGCCGGGAGTCGACTTACCAGAGATGAAAATACCCATACGCAACTCTTCATTGAAGCGCTCATCCGGCTTGCTGCTTCTGCTCTCCGGATCAAGGAAATAGCAGTAGCCGAATTCGTAAAGCTTCAGGTCGGAATTTTTCCGGTTGATATTATAAGCCACCGCTTCCAATCCGCCGTTCAAAAGATTCTTCCTCATGTGCGACAGGTCCTGGCTCAGGGGATTGAAGATGCGCACTGCTGTGGGGTCCTCCTCCTCCTTTGTGTCGTGGTATAAAGCTTTGGTTAGGGAGTTGGATTTCATCTCGAAAAAACCGTTATCGGTCAGCAGGTCCGATACCATGTTAACCACCTTCTCCTTGTCCGGTTTCTCTGACCAGGATAGCGTGGAACGGAGCCCGGTGCCGATCTCAACCCGGTTGAATCCGTAGATTCTTAAAATCTCTTCGATAACGTCAGCTTCTCTCCGTACATCAACCCGGTAGGGAGGGATACATAGCAATAGTCCTTTTTCATTCTGGATTTCAACCACCATATCCAGCGATTCGACAATGGATTTGACGGTTTTGGGTGGTATCGGATTGCCGATGAGCCTGTCCACATTGGTGAAAAGAATCTCCACCTGGAAATCTTCCACCGGATCGGGGTAGAGGTCATATAATTTGGATGAGATCCTTCCCCCTGTAATCTCTTTGATCAGCGCGGCCGCACGTTTAAGTGCCCATACGGTGTTGTTGGGATCGGTGCCCCGTTCGAATCTGAAGGATGAATCGGTATTGAGCTGGTGATGTTTAGCACTCTTCCGTATATAGACCGGGTCGAAAAAGGCCGATTCCAGGAAGATATCTTCTGTATCGGCGCTTACTCCCGATTGAATGCCTCCGAATACCCCGGCAATGCACATTGCGTCCTTCTCGTTGGAGATCACCAGGTCCGAGTCAAGCAGGGTGCGTTCCTGTTCGTCCAGTGTTGTGAATTTTGTACCGGCAGGCATAGTCTTTACAATCACCTGGTGCCCCGTGATCTTTGCTGCATCAAAGGCATGAAGAGGTTGTCCCGATTCATGAAGGACGAAATTGGTGATGTCCACAACATTGTTAATGGGTGTCTGCCCGATAGAGCGCAGACGGGTCTTAAGCCACTCAGGGCTCTCACCAACAGTAATGTCGCAGATGGTTAGTCCCGAATAGCGCCTGCATCCGGCAATCTCTTCGATTCGGACCTCCATGGGCAGCTTGATTTTGTCCGTAATGAATCCGTCTAAAGAAGGTTTCCGGACTGACATCTTTTTTGTCTGGCTGAACCAGGCAGCAAGGTCGCGTGCCACGCCCAGGTGAGAGGCTGCATCGATGCGGTTGGGGGTGAGACCAATCTCAAAGATGGTATCCGTTTCAATTTCAAAATATTCTGCGGCCGGGCTGCCCGCCTCAGATCCTTGGTCGAGGACCATGATCCCGTCGTGGGAACTTCCCATGCCCAGCTCATCCTCTGCACAGATCATTCCCAGTGACAGCTCTCCCCTGATTTTTGTTTTTTTGATGGTAAAGCTTTCTTCGCCGGAGTAGAGGGTTGCCCCCACAACAGCTACCGGGACCTTCTGACCTTCTGCCACATTGGGTGCTCCGCATACAATCTGTACCGGCTCCTCTTCTCCGATATCCACTGTGCAAACCGTTAGTTTATCTGCGTTGGGGTGATTATGACAGGTGAGGACCTCTCCGATAACCACACCTTCCAGTCCGCCTTTGACCGACTGAAAGGTCTCTGTTCCCTCCACCTCCAGGCCAATGTTTGTGAGGATGTCGCTTAACTCCTCAATGGGAAGGTCAACAGGGAGGTACTCTTTCAGCCAGTTATGGGAAATCTTCATGAAAATGCATTTGCAGTTTAATGCTGCAAAAGTAGTGCTTTTAGCTCATGATCGCAACAACTCTTTTGCATGTTCAAACAGTAGGGTCTGTACCTCCGGGTAGGTGAGTGATTGGGGGAGGACGGAAGCAAGCAGGACCTCCCCGGTTTCATATTTCAGGTTTGACTCCCTTTCGAGAATCTCTGCCCCGTATAGCCGACCGGATTCAGTTTTGCCTTTGACACTGACCTGGTAATCGCACAGGTATTCCATGGTGGACCTGATCGAGCCGGTCTCTTCGTTTAGCTCCCTGGATGCAGCCTCCCCGGGGCTTTCGCCCGGTTCTATGTGACCGGCCGGGAGCTCCCACGAGCTTCGTTCCCTGTGTCGCACAAAGATCCACTGTCCGCACTCCCTGGCTGCAATTACCACGTAGGTCAGATTTGACTCTTTGATGCTGTTCCGGGGCAGGATCCGGGTGTGGACAGAAGGCATCCTGTAGGGATAAGAATCAGGAACTGATCCAGTTGAATTTCCTGATCTCGTCTGCTATCAGGGTGATGGCGGCTATCAGCGCGGGTATTTTCATGTGATGAATGCTATTTATTGAATATTTGGGTTTCAATCTATCTCAACATTAAAATTATGAGAAATGTTCAAAGATCAATTGTTATTTTTTTAGATATTTTTGTAGCCTTATTTAGTGCAGATGAAAAACAGACCATTGATACTGGTTACCAACGATGACGGAATTGAAGCCAAAGGAATGAGTTCGCTCATTGAAGTGGCCCGGGAATTCGGCGATGTGGTGGCCATCTCAACCCAGACACCCATGTCGGGGATGTCCCATGCCATTACAATCAAGGTTCCCCTGCGTGTGATCCTTGTTGAGGAAGGGGAGGGATTTAGAAAATACCTGACCAACGGTACGCCGGTTGACGGGGTTAAGCTGGCTTTCCACAGCCTCCTGGAGAGACAGCCCGACCTTGTGTTGTCGGGAATCAACCACGGATCCAACTCATCTTCAAGTATCCTTTATTCGGGGACTATGGGTGCAGCCATGGAGGGGGCACTTAACCATATACCCTCCATTGGATTCTCTTTGCTGAGCTATGCTCCTGATGCAGATTTTGGTCCCACCCAGCAGGTGGCAAGAGAGGTAATCGGCCGGGTGCTCAGTGAAGGGCTGCAAGAGGGGATCTGCCTTAATGTGAATGTGCCTGAAGTCCCGGCTAGCGAGTTGAAAGGAATTAAGGTATGCTCCCAGGCCAACGGTTACTGGAAGGAGGAGTTCCAGAAGCGGCAGGATCCCATGGGAAAGGATTACTACTGGCTCACCGGTTTCTTCCATAACCGGGAGCCCGATGGAGGAGGAGAGGGAACAGATGAATGGGCTCTGGCTCAGCATTACGCATCGGTGGTTCCTGTACATACTGATTTGACAGCTCACGATATGGTGGGAAGAATGGCTCATTGGGAAACCTCAACTGCGGAAGATGACAGCAAATAAGAGATTAGATTCATTAGTCCTTGGGCTCATTGCAGGTCTTGTTCTTCCTGTGGTAACTCTGTCTGTGATCTGGCTTGTAAGCTACGAGGGAGGACTCGTTGAGTTCCTCTCATCCTTTCAACGCTTGGGGATGCTCAGCAAGATTATCTCACTTTCGGCCATCCCCAACCTCCTGCTTTTTTTCGTCTTCATCTGGACCAACAGGACATTTTCAGCCAGAGGTGTTATCTTTGCAACACTGATGGTAGCCATGGTCATGCTGCTTCTTAAATTTGCCTGATAAGAATGAAATATTTCCTGATAGCCGGTGAAGCATCCGGTGACCTGCACGCCTCTAATCTCATGAAGGAGCTGATTCGCATCGATCCTGGTGCCGAGTTCAGGTTCATGGGGGGTGATTTAATGGAGCAGGTATCGCCAAACCAGGTGATGCACTACAAAGAGACCTCCTATATGTTCCTGGATGTACTTTTTCACCTTCGTAAGATATTCCGTAACCTTCGCATAATCAAGGATGAACTGGTGCAATGGCAACCCGATGTGGTGATCCCGGTGGACTACCCCGGGTTTAACATGAGGATTTCGAAATTTGCATTTTTAAAAGGCTTCAGAGTCTTCTACTTTATTTCACCCAAGGTATGGGCATGGAAACAGAGAAGGGTCTATGACCTCAGGAAGTATAACGAAAAGCTGTTTGTTATCCTCCCCTTTGAAGTGGAGTATTTCAGAAAGTTCGGGATGGAGGTAGAGTACTTTGGAAATCCACTGGTGGACGGGATCAGGAGTTTCCAGGATGAGTTCAATGGCGGGGATGAATGGAAAGAGGCCCATGGCCTGGATGAGCGGCCGGTGGTGGCCCTGCTTGCCGGTTCCCGGAAAAAAGAGATAGAGGGCATGCTGCCTTCCATGGCCATGATTGCTGCAGCCCATCCTGCTTACCAGTTCGTGGTGGCAGGGGCCCCCTCAATCGATCCGGCCTATTACACTACTTTTCTGGAGGGGGGTATGCTGAAGATAGTTCACGGGGAGACCTATGCTTTGCTGGCCACTGCCACGGCCGGACTGGTCACTTCAGGGACAGCAACCCTTGAAGCAGCCCTTTTCGGGGTGCCTCAGGTGGTGCTTTATCGCACCTCTCCTCTTGCCTATTCAATAGCAAAACGAATTGTTAAAATTAAGCACATCAGCCTAGTGAACCTGATCCTTGACCGGGGACTGGTACTTGAGGTGATTCAAAAAAGTCTCTACAGCCAAACAGAATCTGAACTTTCACGTATACTGGATGATGCTTCACACCGGGAGCAGATCACAGAAGGTTACAGGGAGTTGAGATCGCTGATCGGTGAAGAGGGGGTTTCGAAAAGAATTGCATATCGTATGGTGGAATTGATAAAAGAGGATAAGGGATGATCCGGAGATTGTTTTTTGGAGTGGTATTACTGGTCCAGGTTGTGCTGTTTGCACAGCCCGTTAAGGTCGGCCTGTACCAGGATCAACTGGTTAGAAAAGCTGTGGTATACTGTTCGGCGGGAAGTTTTACACTGGTATGCGACGGGGAGGAGAGGACGATGATTGAAGCAAACGGAATCCTCTACCTGACCCTGGAGGAGGGGAAGGTCCGGGTGCTCGATTCGGATCGTGATTACGGAAAGGTGGAGCAGATGGAGTTGCAGGCACGAACAAGCGACGCAGTCTTCCGCCTGAGACCCATTTCCCCGGAACTGGATTCGAGGGTGTATGACGACAACCTGGTGGTGACGGCCGGGCAGCGTTTCCTTACCATGGTGAACCAGGTCGACCTGGATAAGTACCTGGCAGGTGTGGTCAGGTCGGAGGCCGGAGTCAATGCGCACAAAGAGTTCTATAAGGCCCAGGCCATTCTATGCAGGACCTATGCCATGAAGCTGAATCAGCGGCATGCCACAGAAGGGTTTTCATTGTGTGACGGGACTCACTGTCAGGCCTTCAAGGGGAGGAGCTCTTACAATCCGGAAATCCTGGAGGCCGTACTGGAGACAAGCGGTGTTGTGGCGGCCGATTATAACTTCAGGCTTATTACTGCAGCATATCACTCCAACAGCGGCGGACAGACACAGCGGGCTTCCGATGTGTGGATTTCCGATACCGACTACCTTATGTCTGTGGTCGATCCATACTCATTGCACCAGTCCCATGCCAAGTGGCAGGATACCATTTCGTTTGAGGAGTGGAAGGCTTACCTGCTTAAAAACGGGATGGGATCGGTTAAAAAGATCCCCGATGAGATCATCTACGTAGAGCAGATGAGAAGAAAGAAACATTTTATCCTGGACAAGGACTCGATCCGGATGACCAAGATCAGGGAAGACTGGGGGTTCCGCTCCACTTTTTTTAATATGTTCCCTGAAGGAGACTCAATCCTGGTCTGGGGAAAGGGCTACGGGCACGGTATAGGGATGAGCCAGGAGGGTGCCATGAAAATGGCCCGTGACGGATATAGCTACGAGGATATCCTGCAATTTTATTTTTACGAGATCCGTTTAATGGACTACAGGGACCTGCCGGCTTCAAGCCTCTCCATGGTCAATTTTGAATTGTGAGACAGCATGTGGATACTATTTAAGAAGGAGATAAAGGGTTTTTTTAGCAGTCTTACCGGATACGTGGTTATCCTGGTATTTCTCCTGGCTAACAGCTCCTTTATATGGTTGTTCAGGAATCCCCTGAACCTGGTTGCCAACGGGTACGCAACCCTCGATTCGCTCTTTGTCCTGGCGCCGTGGATCTTTCTATTCCTGGTTCCGGCCATTACCATGAGGATGATTTCCGAGGAGAGGCGGTCAGGTACAATGGAGCTGCTCCGGACCAGGCCGGTGAGCGAACTTCAGATCGTTTTTGCCAAATTCCTGGCCTCATGGATCCTGGTACTGCTCTCATTGCTTCCCACCCTGGTATGGTTCTGGTCGGTTTCCCGTCTGGGAAGTCCCGTCGGAAACATGGATATGGGAGGAACCTGGGGCTCTTACCTGGGGCTTTTGTTCCTGGGGGGGATCTATGCTGCCATCGGGATCTTTTGCTCTTCCATTACAGGGAACCAGATTGTGGCTTTTATTATTGCAGTGTTGCTGTCGTTCGTGATGTTCAGGGGCTTCGCTTTCATGGGTGACAGCCTGGGATCAGGGAAAATGGCGCTTGTGGTCTCCCGTGCGGGTATAGCCTACCACTACAGCTCCATGAGCAGGGGTGTGCTCGATTCACGCGACATGCTCTATTTTGCTATAGTAATTACTCTTTTCCTGCAGGCAGCCAGATCTGTTTTGCAAAGCCAGAACTGGCAACGCCGCAACCTGGTTGAACTCACCTCTGTTCTTCTGGTTGTACTGTTGGTCGCAGTGATTTCGGGAATGAAATTTTTCAGGGCCGATCTCACATCTGAAAAGAAATACACCCTCTCACACTCTTCGAGGGAGGCTCTTGAAGGGCTTGACGGTGTGGTGTTTGTGAGGATCTACCTGGAGGGTGAGATGCCTTCCGAATTTGTCAATTTCAGGAACCACATCGAAGACCTGATGGATGAATGCAGGGCCTGGGCCGGTGAGAACCTGCTTTACGAATTTGTGAACCTCTATGATGAACCCGACGAGGAGATCCAAGGCAGGATGATTGGCCAGCTCTATGACCAGGGATTGAACGTTACCTCCATTCAGGTCAGTGACGGGGAGGGTGGGAAAACCGCCAGGATTGTTTTCCCTGGTGCCATGGTCAGCTATGGAGACTACACCTTGCCGGTGAACCTCCTGAAGAACAATCCATCCCTTTCCCACGAGATGAACCTGAATAATTCCATTCAGACCCTGGAGTATGAGTTTATGAGGGCCATTCACAGCCTCACCATGGATGAGGTTCCGCGCATTGCCTTCATCGAGGGGCACGGAGAACTGGATTCGTTGCAGACACACGGACTGATGGACGAACTGAAGAATTTTTTCCAGGTGGACCGTGGATTTATTAGCGGGAATGTTGAGGCACTCAAAGAATATAAGGCACTGATTGTGGCTCGTCCCACCCGCCCCTTCAGCGAAGCAGATAAATTTGCAATTGACCAGTACATTATGAGCGGAGGCAAAGTCCTTTTCTTCCTGGACCCTGTGAATCCCTTTGCAGACAGCCTGGCAGGGGGCACGACTGTTGCGCTTGCAAACCAGGTGGGGCTGGAGGATCTGCTATTCAAATACGGAGTCAGGATTAACTACAACCTGGTGGCCGATCTGCAGTGCAGTGCGGTCCCGGTAAACACAGCTTCAGGCGTCGAACAGCCCCGCTGGACCCTCATGCCATGGGTCTACTATCCACTGCTGTCGGGCAATCCCACTCATCCGGTAACAAGGGGCCTGAACCATGTAAAGGGTGAATTTGCTTCCTCACTGGATACGGTTGGTACCAGAAGCCGGGGGGTAAGTGCCACAGTCCTGCTGTCAACTTCATCAAGCAGCAGAAGCAGGGAGGTTCCCCTCTATTTAAGCATGGAAGAGGTGACTGTGCAGCCCGATCCGGCCCTTTATAATGCTTCCTCACTTCCGGTTGCAGTTCTCCTGGAGGGAGTTTTCCCTTCCCTGTACAAGAACTACCCTGTCCCCGGAGGAGTCTATCCCGGGAACACAGAGGTGCTGCCTGAAAGCTCTCCCACATCTGTACTGGTGGTTACGGATGGAAACATTCCTGCCAACGAGGTCCGGCTTGAACAGGGCTATTTTGTGGCTGAGAAACTTGGATATGACCGCTATACAAAGCAGACTTTCGGGAATCCTGAGTTTGTGATGAATGCAATTAACCAGATGACAGACGATACCGGAATTATGGAACTGAGGTCCCGGGAGTTTAAGCTGCGGCTGCTCAACAGGGAGATCACTGCCCAGCCTGAGAGGGTGCTGACCTGGAAGCTGATCAACTCCATTGTACCGCTGCTCCTTGTCATTTCAGCTGGTATTTTCTTGCAGTTTGCAAGGCGTAGAAGATACAGTCAATAGCATGAAAGTCAGGGTATATACAGGAGTTGCATTATCGCTCCTCGTTCTTGTGGCCATCCTGCTGCTCTTTGTGGATCTGCCAGGATCGCTGAGAAAGGATGAACGGCAGATACTGCTCATTGACCCGTCCGAAATTGACCAGCTCCACATTGCCGGTCAGATCGACACCGTCCGGCTAACCAGAACGGGTGATGCCTGGCAGCTCCCGGGGGAGGAGGATGTCAACCCGGTGGCTGTGGAGAATATCCTTTTTGCTGCTCAGAGGTTGCAGGTTGATGCAGTGCATACCCATCTGGCAGAGTGGAACACCGGGAGTGTCAGAAAGGTCTCATTCATGAGCAGGGGAAAAACGGTACTGCAATATGAAACAGTGGGCAGGGAAGGCCGTTTCCTGCTTCGCTTTCCCGGCTCTGAAAGTTCATTTACGGTCTCCCTTCCCGGCTACCCTGAACTGGATCTGAACCGGGTCTTTTCCGCTTCGGGAAATCACTTCAGGGAGCACATGCTCATTGATCTGCTCCCGTCGGAGATCCGGCTGATAGAGGTTGAAAAAAGAGGGGATTCCCCCTTCAGGTTCTCCATGGATGAGACCGGAAATATAGGATGTGAGCTGCCACGGTCCGACAGCCTGGTGCCCATGGAACTGCTGGATGAGGTTTCGGTCCGATTGCTCTTTACCTACTTCACTTCCATCAGGTTCGAGGGGACGGCGGCGGATATGGATGTTGATATGGACGAGGATGAGATGAAGGAACGTTGGCTGGCCACTTTGTACGTGGAGTCGGATGAGGGTGAGAAACACAGCCTGAAGGTATGTTCAATACCGGGAGAGGATGGTGAAAAAGAGCACATCTTCAGGGCACTTGTGACTCACAATAACAGCCCCGAACCACTGGTAATTAACTACATATACCTGGATGTGCTGATGCGTGGTTTGTCCGCATATATTGGGGATAACCTGTAGCGGTATTGACGATTTTTTTTTGTATAATTGATGGATTATTGATTCATTTTTTTTTAAAAGCAAACACTCATGAAATTTGTAGTCTCCAGTATGGAACTGTTGGGTCATCTGCAGGCCATCAGTCGTGTTATCAGTTCAAAAAATACACTACCAATCCTGGATAATTTCCTCTTCTCCCTGGAAGACGGTATGCTGGAAATCACCGCGTCGGATCTGGAATCAACACTGGTTACCCAGGTTCAGTTGGAGAATACCGATGGTTCGGGCGTTATCGCTGTACCTGCACGCATTCTTACAGATACGCTGAAGGAGTTTCCCGATATCCCCCTGACTTTTGAGATTAACATTGAGAACCTGACCATTGTAATTCAGAGTGAGAATGGTAAATTCTCCATCATGGGCCAGAACGGGGTTGAATTCCCGCAAATGCCGGTCATTAAAGATGATCAGAAGCAGCATGTGGAGTTTGAACAGGATGTCCTTCTTTCAGGGATCAACAAGTCTCTTTTTGCAACTGCCGACGATGAGCTCAGACCTGTGATGAACGGGGTTTTCCTGGAGCTTTCACCCGACGATATCACTTTTGTGGCATCCGATGCACATAAACTGGTCCGTTACAAAAGGACCGATGCTTCTGCTTCCAGCGCATCCAGTTTCATTCTTCCCAAAAAGCCTGCAGCACTGCTGAAAAATATTCTTCCCAGGGAGGAAAACAACATTGTACTGGAGTTTGACGACAGAAATGCATCTTTTACGCTTACCAACTATAAACTGGTATGCCGCCTGGTGGAGGGTAACTACCCCAGCTACAACTCAGTGATCCCCACTGATAATCCGTATAAGATGACCATCGACCGGCTTGCTTTCTACAATACCCTCAAAAGGGTGTCGGTCTTTTCTAACCAGGCCAGCAACCTTGTGAAATTGTCATTTACGGGGAACCAGCTGAACATTTCAGCACAGGATATCGATTTCTCCATCTCTGCCAATGAAAGGCTCAGCTGTCAGTATGAGGGTGAGGATATGGAGATCGGTTTTAAATCCAAATTTCTAATTGAGATCCTGGCCAACCTGGCATCGGGCGATGTGATCCTGGAGATGAGTGATCCTACCAGGGCAGGTATTCTTCTTCCCAGCGAATCCGGGAATGAGAATGAAGATACGCTGATGCTGCTGATGCCCATGATGATCAACACATAAGGAATGAAGCTGAATCTGAAGAACCCTATCATTATTTTCGATCTGGAAACAACCGGCATAAACATTGCCAGTGACCGGATCGTTGAGATCTCTTACCTGAAGGTGGACCTGAATGGTAATGAAACTTCCAAAACCCTGCGGCTGAATCCGGGTATACCCATACCGCCCAAAGCCACTGAAATTCATCACATCTCTGATGAAGATGTGAAAGATGCCCCTACCTTTAACGAAGTTGGCAAAAGCGTTGCCCGCGAGTTTGAGGGCTGCGACCTCGCCGGGTACAACTCGAATAAATTCGATATACCACTGCTGGCCGAAGAGTTTCTCCGTGCCGGCATTGACATCGACCTGAAGAGAAGAAAATTCGTGGATGTGCAGGTGATTTTTATGAAGATGGAGCAAAGGACACTCGCAGCCGCATCTAAATTTTTCCTGGGAAAGGAACTTGAGGATGCCCATTCGGCCGAGGCGGATACACTGGCCACCTACGAGGTATTGCAGGCACAGCTTGAACGCTATCCCAACCTGGAAAATGACATCGGGATGCTGGCCGAATTTTCCACCCATAACCGCAATGTGGATTTTGCAGGAAGGATCGTCTTAGATGATGATGATGTGGAGGTTTTCAATTTCGGAAAACATAAGGGAAAACCTGTATCGGAAGTTCTTGCCAAGGATCCTGGTTATTATGGATGGATGATGAACGGCGATTTCCCGCTCTATACGAAAAAGGTCCTGACCAGCATTAAGCTCAACTCCAAAAAGTAATTCACGATGAAGATCATATGCATCGGGAGGAACTATGTTGCTCATGCAAAGGAGTTGAATAATGATGTTCCCACGAAGCCGGTCTTTTTCATGAAACCCGATTCGGCTCTGGTAATTTCCAATCGTCCTTTCTTCTACCCCGATTTTTCAAACGATGTGCACCACGAACTTGAGGTGGTGATCCGAATTGACCGTCTGGGTCGAAGTATTGAGGAGAGGTATGCCGACCGTTATTTCAGTGAAGTGGCTCTGGGTGTCGATTTCACGGCCCGCGATCTACAGAGCGAAATGAAGGCAAAGGGACTTCCCTGGGAGATCGCAAAAGGCTTTGACTATTCTGCACCGGTCAGCGAGTTCTTTCCGGTTTCGAAATTCAGTGATATCCATGACCTCTCCTTTCGGCTCGACCTGAACGGGAAAACTGTTCAGGACGGATCCACTGCCCTGATGATTTTCTCCTTTGAGAAGATCATTGCATATGTCTCCCGCTTCATGACACTGAAAACCGGTGACCTGATCTTCACCGGCACCCCTGCCGGTGTGGGGCCCGTTTCCGTGAATGACCATCTGGAAGCTTACCTGGAAGGGGAGAAACTTATGGACTTCCCTGTTAAATGATGGAATCCAAGGAGTTAACCCTTCACCGGATCTCCCTGCAAAATGTATCTGCCTTCCTGCTATTCAGACCGGGTGTGGCGATCCTGGTGGATTGCGGCAAGCAGGGTTCGGAGGTGAAGATTTTCGAAGAGATGACCCTGCTGGGGCTTCAGCCCGGTATGCTCAAACTCCTCATTCTTACACATGCACACTACGATCATGCCGGTTCGGCAGGGCGCATGAAGGAGCTGACCGGATGCCGGATCATGATCCAGCGCTCCGATGCATCACATTTGGAAGCGGGATTCACCCCCTTTCCTTCAGGAACAAGGTGGAAGGCGAGGCTGGTGGCGACTTTTGGAAGGATCTTTGCAAGGCGGTTGATGAAATACCCGCCTGCACTGGCCGATATACTGGTCGAGGAGTCTTTCGAACTGGCGGAATATGGTTTTCCGGGAAGGGCCATTCATACCCCCGGGCATACTTTCGGTTCCATGGTGATACTCATGGAGGACGGTAAGATGCTGGCCGGAGATACCCTTATCGGATTGCCCGGGAAGAGGATATTCCCTGCCTTTGCAGAGGACCCGGCCGGACTGCTGCTTAGCTGGGGGATGATCAGTGAGATGGAGGTGGATATCTTTTATCCCGCCCATGGCAGGAGTATCAGCAAGGAAAAGTTTCTTGAAGAATTCAGTACTCAGGGGACAGTACTCAGTACTCAGTAGGCAGTACTCAGAAGGCAGTACTCAGTACTCAGTACTCAGTAGGCAGTACTCAGTGCTCAGTGGTCAGGGGTCAGTGCGAGTTTGAGGTAGAGTTCAAGGGTTTCGTAG
>JAAEOI010000378.1 GCA_024244665.1 Bacteroidota bacterium
ATGATTTGGTATTGTCCCTGCTCAAAAAATCCGGTTGCCAGGAAATTCCATTGTCCCGGATTTTGCTGTTGATTTGTCCGAATAGTCACAGTCCCCTCAGAAAACGGAATGATGTAAGGAGTACCTTGCGAGCAGATGCTATGGGATGGCCACCAGGCATAGACCGTGTATTCCCCGGAGACAGGAATATCAAACGTGTACACAGCCTGATCTGCCCCACTGCCAGTAAAATTAAAGCGAAAATCATTCCCGTAGGATGGCCACGGTGGGTTAGGACGACTGTCCCAGGCCTCACTTCCAATCAGTTGAAATCCTGGATCAGAATTGTCTATGGTAATATCCACCGGAGGAGGGCTATCTTGGACTGTAATCGTGATCGCTTCTGAATCACTCAGAGAGGGATTCCCGTTGTCAGTGACCATGCACAATACATCGGGATACGTCCCGGCCTGGTCATAGTCCGGTATCCAGGTGAACACCTGCGTGGCCAAGTCAAACGCGGCCCCTGACGGCAAATTGGCAACCGAATACGTCAACCCGTCTCCATCAGGATCGCTGGCTGTGACCGTAAAACTTAAGATCTCTCCCTCATTGACACTTTTATTCCCAATGAGATCAAGCACCGGCGGCCGGTTCACATCTTCAACGGTAATAGTAACTGTCTCGGAGTCATTCAAAGAGGACTCACCATTATCAGTGACAGTAAACACAACATCAGGGTACAGATTTGCCTGATTATAACCTGGGGTCCAACTAAAGACCTGCGTCGCCGGATCGAACATAGCCCCGGGAGGCAAGTTGCTCACTGAATATGTTAACGTATCACCATCCGGATCGCTGGCAGTGGCCGTAAAGCTTAAGGTCTCTCCCTCATTGATACTCTGATTCCCAATCGGATCGAGCACGGGCGGCTGATTTTCATTCACATCTATGACCGTGATCGTGATCATCACCGAATCACTCAGGGGAGGATCCCCATCGTCGGTCACGGTGAAAAGGATAGCGGTATATGAACCTGCCTGCCCTTGTTCCGGAGTCCAGGTGAAAATCTGTGGTACGAGGTCAAACGTTGCGCCGGGAGGGAGATTGCTGGCTGAGTACGTTAAGCTGTCTCCGTCAGGATCGGTCGCTGTAACGCTAAAGCTTAAGGTTTCTCCTTCATTCACACTCTGATCTCCAATCGGCTCAACAAGTACCGGCGACCGATTCACGTCTTCAACAGTAATGCTGATTGATTCAGAAGCATTCAAGGGAGAATTGCCATTATCAGTTACAGTAAACACAATATCAAGATACAGATTTGCTTGACTATAACCTGGAGTCCAACCAAAGACCTGCGTCGCCGAATCGAACATGGCTCCTGGAGGCAAATTGCTGACAGAGTATGCGAGAGTATCAGCATCCGGATCGCTGGCGGTTAATGTAAACTGGAGCAAATCTCCTTCATTCACCGTCTTATCCCCGATTGTTTCCAATACCGGATGCCGATTCACGTTTTCGACCATCATCGAGATCGTCTCAGCATCACTTAACGACGGATCGCCATCATCGGTTACGGTAAACTGCACATTCGGGTACACGCCCGCCTGAGCATAATCCGGCACCCAGGTAAACACCTGCGTGGCCGGGTCAAATGTGGCGCCAGAAGGCAAATTATTCGCTGAGTAAGCCAGGTTGTCACCATCCGGATCAGCCGCTGTAACAGTAAATTGTAACAATTCTCCCTCATTAACAGTTTTATTGCCAATACCCCCCAGCACTGGTGCATTATTAGTCGGCACAGGAATCGCGATATTCACTTTTCCAGAAATATCACTTTCGTGGCTAAGATGGATTTTTAGAATTTGGCCGGCCCAGGGGAGAACGACAAGAAGCTCCTCAAACTTGTTCACGCCAGTCCCCCAAGGCATGCCATCCGGAATAACTGCCGGCATAGAACTCCCATCAGGCATAACTTTTGTTACTTCAGCAATATACGATTGCCCAACGTATAGATTTCCTGCCGGATCGAATGAGATGCCGTCAGGATCTGTTAAGTTTGCAAAAATGCTCTTATTTTTATTTGGCGTAATAATGTCAATAACACCAACTGGACGTCCATCTTCCCAGATGTCTTCTCCAACATAAATGTTTTCAGATTCATCAAGAACCATATCTCCGGGACCATCTAATCCTTCAAAAAAGACTTCCCAACTTTCTCCATCTGCCGAAATCTTAAGTATTCTTCCATTATAATCTTCGGCCACAAAAAGTTCGCCATCAGCGTTAAAGGCAAGTCCGGCAGGGTAATCAAG
>JAAEOI010000379.1 GCA_024244665.1 Bacteroidota bacterium
ACATCCACAGGATGACTTCACACATAGATATTCTGCCCACACTGATCGACCTGGCTGATCTTGAGACACCAGAGAAAGCAAAATATAAGTTCAGTGGAAAAAGCTGGGGCAATCTGCTAAATGGCGGGGAGGCTGACTGGCTGGAGAGGGCCCTGTTTCTTCATTCCCAGAACAGAACCCAGCAACACGAGAAATGGAAGAACTCCCTGGTTGCAACTGAAGAGTGGCGACTGGTGAACCGCTATGAATTGTACAACATAAAGTCCGACCCGGGGGAGGAAGTGAATCTTGCAGAGAATAACCCTGAAAAGGTATTGCAACTGCAGCAACTCTATGAACAGTACTGGAAAGAGATTGACGAGGGAAAGTCACCAATCCAGAGAACTGTTATTGGTTCAGGGAAGATAGAGGAAACATGGCTGAACAGCGATGCCTGGGTTCCTGATAGAATTGATCCTGAAACCTGGAACCAGTCACATGTGAACCGTGGGGTGAAGAATTTTGGCTACTGGCCGGTTAGCATTGCCCAAAAGGGAACCTACCTGTTTGAAGTGCGACGCTGGCCGAAAGAGGTGAATTGCCCCATTAATTCAGCACCGGAAGCACAAACAGACGGCGATATATTTCGCAGAGATATTCCTGTCCTGGTGGGGCAGGGGAAAGTAATCCAGGCTGAAACAGTTAAACTGAGAATTGGGGATGACTATTTTGAAAAAGAGATAGACTCAACCGATGAGCATGCCGGTTTCAGGGTTACTTTGGAAAAAGGAGATACCGAAATTCAGGCATGGTTAGTGGATTCCCAGGGAAATCAACACCCTGCCTACTACGTGTATGCAGATCAGTAATGCAAATCGTTTTGTCAGAAAATGG
>JAAEOI010000380.1 GCA_024244665.1 Bacteroidota bacterium
ACCAGGAACCCGTGCTTTATCAGGATACTGTCCGGGCGCGTTCCATTTATAACTTTGAGATGCTCACCTCCACGGAACTTCTGGTGGGGGCCATCGATGGGGTCCATCTATATTCTCTGGAACCTGAATCCGCCGGACTGAGGTTAATCAGCCCCTTGGACGGGCTTCCTGAAACGAAGATCCAGGACATGGTTCTGTCGCGGGACAAGGAAACGCTGTACATACTTACCATGGATGAAGGAATCTACTTATACAATACCTCCACTTTCACTATGAAGGCAGAGGCCCTGGGCCTGGACATGGCAGCCCGGATCGATGGCCCCCAGCAGGTTTTCGAAGATGCAGAAGGGAATTTATGGATCCCCACTTTTGGCAGTGGACTTTATAAACTGGTCCGGGACAAGGCAGGAGCTTTTAGTTCATGGATCAATTTTTCGGAACGTTCAGGATTGCCAGGGGATAATGTGAAGTTTGTTATGCAGGACCGGGAGCAGAATATGTGGCTGGGGATGTTCGGAACCGGACTGGTCCGCCTGGTGGATGAAGCCTACACCTACTACTTTTTGGACAGGCACGACATTGACAATAATTTCCACGCCGTGCATGTGAACCAGCAACTGGGTTGGTTCGGAACTGAAACAGGGGTGATTCGCCTGGATCGGGCCACAGGAGACGTCATGCAATTATCCGGTCCCGAATATGGCCTTCCTGCAGAACGGGTGACGGCCATTGTTGGATCACCGGAAGGCGAACTGTGGATAGGAACCCGGGGAAGCGGGTTATACCGCTGGGATCCCGGGCAAACGCGCTTCACCCCGGTTTTTATCAGTCCGGGCAGCCTGGAGAACAACATCAATGCGCTAAAACTCAAAGAAGATATTCTTTGGATTGCTACCAGGAAGGGGGTATGCAAATTGAATACCTCCAGTGGACGGTTAGATTGGTTTACCATCAGGAATGGCATTCCTTACAATGTGGTGAATGATCTCTATATAGATGAATCAGGACGTACATGGCTCTCAACCCTGAGTACATCTCCTTCGTTTATTGAACATGATTCCGTTTGGAGAATGGCTGCTCCAGAGTTAGAGGCTCCTCTGAACATTAGCTGTACATGGGTAGACCAGGAAGGAAATGCCTGGCTGGGAACCAGTGGAAGCGGGCTATGGAAGTTTGCCGGAGATTCGGTGGTAAATTTCACACAGGAAGATGGACTGATCTCGGATTATTGCCTGTCGCTTATGTGTGAAGATTCCCTGTACCTCTGGGTCAGTCACCGCGATGGATTGAGCAAGGTCCGCCTGAAAGATGCTCATATCAAAGGGATCAAAGAGGAGGTTGGGATCGAAAAGAGCATGGAATTCAATGCCAATGCATCCTTCAGAGAGGCAAGCGGGGTTCTCTG
>JAAEOI010000381.1 GCA_024244665.1 Bacteroidota bacterium
GAAATGACCAGGCCATCACCGATTTCAATGGGAACATAAGATTCAAACGGTTTGTTCAGTGGATCCTCTTTCAGACAACTGAATAAGAAAACAAAGGCGAGTAAGGTGAAGGCAGCTCTCATTTTCGATAATTTAGGTTTTTCCCAGCTTCCAGTTGAGGGTGATTGAGTGCGTCATGTATTTGAACGAAGGCGTACTTACATATGTAAAGAACTCAAACTCATAGGCAACAGAGAGCTTCCTGTCCGGATTCAGTAATTGCGCAATGAAATGGATATGACCGTACTGGTTCAGTGAACCAAACTCCATGTTTGAATGTGGATTTTTCACAAAATCAGAGAAGGTAAGAGAGTAGTAGTATTGCTCTGTCACAGGCTCCGGCCTCGAGTTAAAACTGGCCAGGGAGCCCGAGAGTTCAAAATTAATCATCTTCCCTTGAACCGGCAAAGAAACCAGCAATTGTGGACCCAGTTCATAGGATGAGAACCACAACATGTGCCCGCTCTGTAACTCCGGATAGAGTTGCCAATTGTAGATAGCAGCTATATAGGGGCCCAGCGTAACCGGGATATTACTTTTTTGGTTGAGCCTGAAACCATAATAGAGATCAACTGGAGTAAGCGACCAGGCCATGCCAATCCCCTGCCGGTAGTTAGCGCCGAAACCTATTTCTGCAGAATATATGAATGTATTGCTTTCGGAAGAAGAGCCCCGTGCATATTCAACCGCCAGGTCCAGCCCCTTATGCACCAATCCATAATTAAGCCCATCCTTGATCTGGAGGAACTGTGGCTTTAACATGATGTTATGACTCACTTCACGCTCATACTGCCGGGACAAAACGGCAGAGCTAATCAGAATGAAGCTTACTGTAAAAAAGACTCGGATATATAATGCCATTTAAGGTCCGGCTAATGGATTTTGTAAATGTTCAGCAAGCAATGGTTGAATCTAAGAACAACAATAAAATATGATTGTTCTTCAAATCATTAGAAATTTCATGTTCATCCAAATATGATTGGTCATTAGCCGGATGGCTGGAACACCGGGATCAGTAAATTGCGATCCGGGTATTCAGCCTGCCACAGCTCAAATTGTAGATTCCCGGGCTGAGGTGGGAGAGCTCAAGTTGAGAGCTGAAGGGGCCCTGGTAGACCTGCTTCCCGGTGCCACTGAAAATGTGCACAGGATCCCTGGATCCGCCGGGGATCTCCTGGTAGATTGTGCCGTCGCTGGGATTGGGGTATACCTTGATTGTGGCCTGGTTCTCATGGGTGATCCTGCCAGTGGTCTCAATGGTGTTTTCTGCTTGCCAGGTGGGAGAGAGGGTCCTGAATTTGCCCGTTCAGGCATGTAGGATGCGGTGGCGGAACTGTCATCTGCCATGGCCTCCAGGTAGTAGCGAACCTAAGTTCCTGCAGCCATACCGGGAATGGTAGCGGAATAGAGGCCATCCTCATACTCCATCTCCCTGACCTGGAATCTTCCCTTAAGACCGCTTCCATAATACAGGCGCAGCTTCTTTATTCCCTGGGGATGCGTGGCACCTGCCGTAATACGTACTTCTTCGCCGCTGAGTGGGGCCGGGCATTCATTATCTAAACACAACTGTTGAACGCCGATGATTTGCGGGGACTCATGCTGGAAATCCGGGAAGGATGAAATGAATGCGGGACGGGAGTTGACAAAATTCCTCAGGCGGGTAACATTCCTGGCATGCCCTGCCATGCCCTGCCATGCCCTGCCATGTCGAAATCAATCTTAGGATCATTCTCAAGGATGGGGGTTATCAACTGTTTATAGGTATTGATCATTTCCATTGCCAGTCCATTCTCAAAAGTTATGGCCAGGATGGTTTTTACATGGGCTATGTAGCGTTGCCTCAGTTCCGGTACGGCCAGGAGTACATGCAGCAGGGGGTAACTGGGAATATCTTCATTCATGAATGGCGACCACTCCCTGTTCCTTGAATTCATGGCTGAGTTCCCGTCAAACTCCAGGGGGACAAACCTTTGGCTCGCTTCTTCCCAGAACAGGTAGTAGTCCATTTTCCCCTTGTAAACATAGGAGTCATCATCGGAAAATACAATTTCCTGCGCCAGGTACCACAGGGTGGCTTCCACGTCCATGACCTGGCTGAGACTGTCATATACCACCGTGGGATTCGTGTTATTCAGGATATCACATACCATCAAGAGGGAGTTCCAAGGATTTTCCAGATCGGAATCTTTCAGTGTATAGTACTTCTGGTAGTTTTCAATGGTGTCGCCCAGGTAGTTCAGGGCGGCTGTCCCATCACCCCAGTTTGGATTCGTCCCGCCCTCCAGGGTTCCTTTAGTGGTGAAGTTTTTGGGGGGGGCATCGGCACGACAACGGATTCCGGTCTTATCAGGGAACCACTCTTCAATATCATTGTGCCATAAAATTGGATTGTAACATCTTAATTATACGGAACGAAAAGGACTTTAAAAAGTCCGATATTCCAATAATGAATCCTGAGGAATACCTGCATAGCTTCAGAACTCCTGATATGCCTTAGTCTGCGATGTCTCTGCGACACGGAAGCCGCCATTAGCGATTTCCAGAGAAAAATGGGGATACCTTAATGATACTACCTTAATGATACTACCTTAATGATATTACTTTCATGATATTACCTCAATGATATTACCTTCATGAGACAGAATTCAGGGATGCCCTGTTTCCCGAAAACAGGAACTCACCATCTGGTGACTTAGTCCTATAATGGTGACTTTTCTTCCTTCCACACATCCCTGAATAACAAGGACATAGCAAAGTCTATTTACTCACCAAATCAGGTAAAACTCACCAAAGTGTGACTTCCTGAAATTGCGAAAAGGGAGTATATCGCTTTCCCATCTCAGGTATTTCCATATTGGTAGTTTGACATATAATTAACCATCTTTATATCATCAGGGAAGGCTGGAAGTATCTGTTGCATATTTGATTGTCCTGGCTATTACATACGACATTTATGTCTGCGATGTCTCTTCGACTTCTCTGCGATGTCTCTTCAATGTCTCTGCGATGTCTCTTCGATTTCTCTTCGATGTCTCTGCAATGTCTCTGCGACACATAAGCCGTAATAAGATGATAACCAGAGGAGATCAGAAGTTCCGAATTTGCAAATTCGAATTATAAAAACAGAGAGGTTGGTGAAGCATTAA
>JAAEOI010000382.1 GCA_024244665.1 Bacteroidota bacterium
CATTTTCAGTGACAGGTCGAAGCGTTCGGTAATCGGTAAAAGCTCGCTACGGTACTGAAAAAGAGGAGTGTGCTGATGTTCAATGAAGGGGCCCATGCCGACCATGTCGATGTTAAAATGCTTCATGAAAAGAAGATCGTCAGCCAGGTCACCGGTGTCCTGGAAGGGCAAACCGATCATCACACCGGTTCCGGTCTGGTACCCAATCTTTTGCAGGGTTTTAAGGCAGGTGAGCCTTCTTGTAAAGTCGTGAAGGCTGTTATTGGGGTGGTACCTGGAATAGAGTTCGGGATTGGAGGTTTCGATTCGCAGTAGGTAGCGGTGTGCACCAGCTGCAAACCACCGTTCATATACCTCCCTTTTCTGCTCCCCCAGGGAGAGGGTGACCCCCAACTCTCCGTTTGAAAGCTTTTTAATCTCCTTCAGTAGATTCTCGATTCTTTCAGTAAAGGCCGGGGACTCCAACTCACCGGCCTGCATGACTAATGAGCCATAGCGGTTCTTATGTGCAAAGCGGGCCGCTTCCAGGATCTGCTCATCGCTTACATTGTAACGATGGGCCTTTTTGTTTGATTTCCGGATCCCGCAGTAGTAACAATCCTTTCCGCAAATATTGGAGAATTCCACCAGTCCCCGGAAGTGTACCAGGTTCCCTAGTTCCCTGATTTTAACCTCTGTGGCCCTGTCGAATAATAACTTTTTCTCATCCCCGGTTGACTCCAGAAGGGTAATAATATCTTCCCTGTTAAAACGCTCTCTCTCCAGTATCTCTTTCACAATTTTCATCATCTCTTTTTTTATAAATATGTTGTTGAATCCTTATCCAGTTTCACAAACGGAGCCACTGCCCTCTGGTAGATACCGTGCATAAAGGCAATGGCCATGCCGTAGTTGGTGACCGGGATACCTGCGTCGATGGCCGGCTTCAGCCGGTTGATTAGCTGCTTCCTGGTGATCATGCATCCTCCGCACTGGATCACCATGCTGTAATCTTTGATGTCGCCCGGCACCTTGCTTAGTCCGGCTACCACCTCATACTCTAACTGTTTTCCTGAGAAGTTTGAGAGCCACCTGGGAATTTTTACCCGGCCGATATCATCACACGACACGTGGTGGGTACAGGACTCCAGGATCAGGATCTTATCCCCATTGTTCAGTCTGGAAAGGTGGGGTGTCCCCTTCAGATAACTCTGGAAATCGCCTTTGTAGCGTGCCAGAACCGTACTGAAACTGGTCAGGGGAATGTCATCCGGAATGGATGCATCGGCCTTTTTAAACACCTGGCTGTCTGTGATGGCCAGGGCCGGCCTGGGTTGCAGCCTTTTTAACAGTGCATCCACCTCCCGTTCCTTGGCCACCACGGCGATGGCATCATTGTCCAGGATATCCCGGATTGCCTGCACCTGGGGAAGGATCAGTCTACCTTCGGGTGCTTCGTCATCAATGGGAGTAATCAGCAGCACCAGGTCTCCCTGGGAGATAATGTCTCCCACCAGTGATTTGGACATGTAGGCAGTTTCCGGGATCGCTTCTTTTATCAGCTTTATCAGCTCCTCCCGGTTATAGGGATCCAGTGTGGAGAAGAGGAAGGGGACCTTGTGGTAATTTTCCTGCAGGGTCTGCAGCAACTCCTCACCCGGAATATCAAGATCCGATTTGTTGTGAATCACCAGGTAGGGGACCTCCCATTTATTCAGCTGTGCAATGATCGACTCCTCTTCCTGGTCAAATCGGTTCCCTGCAAGTAGCAATATTCCAAGGTCAATGTGACGGATAATCTCACGGGTTTTGGTCACCCTCTTTTTGCCCAGTTCGCCTGTATCATCAGTTCCGGCTGTGTCGACCATCACGACCGGACCGAGGCCGGTGATCTCCATGCTCTTTTTTACCGGGTCGGTGGTGGTGCCCGGGTGGTCAGATACAATAGCGGTTTCTTGTCCCGACAGACAGTTGATCAGGGATGATTTCCCGTTGTTTCTCCTTCCGAAGATTCCTATATGAGGTTTTGCATCTCTTCCCTTCATATTACCTCCCTGATATCGTTCATGGTAAATCCCTGTTTCAGTAGTTGCCCGGGTTCCATCAGTTTTTCAAGTTTATTCCTGTCCAGTAGCTCCAGTTTCTTGTTGGCGTCGAAAATGGAGGAACCAGATTTCTTCATCTCTCCGGCCAGTTCAGCCGCCCTGTGATAGCCGATCAGGGGGGATAGGGCAGTTGTGACGGCCGGACTCATGAACAGGTTTTTCCTGGCCATCTCTTCATCGATCTCCAGTCCGCCCAGCAGTGATTCTCTCAGGGCTTTGTTCATGGAGATCAACAGGTTCAGGCTCTCCAGCATGGCGCATCCAATCTCCGGCAGGTAGGCATTCAACTCAAGGCAACCCTGACCTGACAGGGAGGTTATTAAATGGTCATTGGCATAGATCCTGTGTGCCGAAGAGACCAGGTATTCGGGGATTACCGGGTTGATTTTTCCAGGCATAATGGAACTTCCCACCTGTCTGGCCGGTAATTTCACCTCCCTCTGCCCGGCTGCCCCGGCGGAGAGCAGGCGCAGGTCCGAGACTATCTTTTCCATATTAACAGCGTGGGCCTTCAGGATGGCGTGAACCTCCACCCACTTATCCATATTGGCGGTTGTATCGGGAAGGTTTTCACCCTGGGTCAGGGGAAGTTTGGTGAGGTTTTTCAGGACCGGGACTACCTCCATAATATAGAAACGGGGAATGGAGATTCCGGTACCGGTGGCCCCTCCGCCAAGGTTCACCACTTTTATGCGTTCGAAGGTTTTGGAGACCCGCCACCAGTCCCTCGACAAAGCTTCGCTGTAGGTGCTGAAAAGCTGTCCGTAGGTGGAAGGGACCGCCGCCTGCATCTGGGTGTATCCCAGGCGCAGACTGTTCCTGTACCTGCTTTCCAACTGCTCCATGGAGAAACGGGAAAGGTTTACCTCCTCTTCCAGAATGTTAAGCAGTTGCATGGAGGCAACCGTAAGGGCAGTGGGAATAACGTCGTTGGTGGATTGATAAATATTTGCATTTTCAATGGGATCGATTACCAGGTAATTTCCAGGACCCTTCCCCAGAGATACCAGGGCAGTATTACTTATAATCTCGTTAATGTTCATGTTGATACTGGTACCGGCTCCTCCCTGTGTGGCCGGCACGATAAAGTGCTCGAAATGCGAACCCGACGCTACTTCTGTAGCTGCCAGTTCCAAAGCACCAAGAATTTTCCGGTCAGGGATTCTCAAATGTTCCTCCAAATCGGGATGCTCTTTTGAAACGGCTTCCAGCAGCTTTTTCACGGTACGGTAACAGGCCAGTTTTACGGTTCCGGTGGCCCTGTACCAGGCCTCCGGAAAGCTTTGCTGGTTGGGGAAATTCTCTCGGGCCCTGAAGGAGTGAATACCATAAAGGGCCTCCGATGGAATGGATACCTTGCCGATAAAATCTTGCTCGTTTCGCATGGGTACGCTGTTTCAGTCAGGGTTGGAAATGGAAAGAATACCCGCATGATATGTGAGTTGGATCATTCGGGTTGAATCAGAATATTAACTATCTAGCTAGGGCGTTGTTTAATAATGAGTCCACCAGAAAATTCTCCCTGGAACGGGGTAATTCTTGTATAAACACTGGATCCCAGCAGCACTGCTATAAGGCAGGTAAGAACTGCTGCCAGGTAGAGTTTATTAATTCTTATTGTCATAGTTTTAAGATTTATCTATAATAACCATCAGTTCAGGTTTCGGTTCAGAACAGTGATCAGTTTTATGATATTAGTTTTCTTCAGTATTCTTAATTGAGGGGAATGAGGCCCCAGGCTGTATCATTGAGCGGGTATATCGGTTGTCATTATCACATCAGTAACAGGTTCTGATTCATAAGTGTCAATTGCATTCGTGAGGAAGCTGAACTGTTGACCTCTCCCAACAGGTCATCCAGGTCCGGGTTGCCGGTAGTCAGCACTTCGACATTCTTCACCCCCCTTGGAGAGAGAGTCAGGAATTCGGGGGTGAGGTAAAAACTCTCAGATAATTTGATATTATTGATCAGGCTGAAGTAGAAGTTCTCACTGGCCGCTTTTTCACCAAAAAAAATAAGGACCAGCAGAGCAGCCTGTCCCAGTACATTTACCTTGTTGATTGTAAATAGCAGTGTTGCAAGTAGCAGTACTCTTTTCATCATAGTAAATATAGTCATTCAACCTAAAATAGATGTGCAAAATTCAAGAACAATGCTATTTTTGTTTTCGTGAATCACAGCCTGTTCATCATTTTTGTTTTCATTCTCCTGTTCCAGTTTCCAAAGGAAGGAGCAGCCCAGTTATTCGAGGGTGATTACACACCGAAGTACGATACCAGCTACATCCGGGTCTACAAAGACGAATTAACCACACGTCTTTATCTCTCCAGAAAGCAGAATGGATATAGCCTTTCGGAGCGCTTGCTGAACCCCTGGATCAAGTACAGGACCAATGACAATCTATTGCTGGGGATAGGCTATACATACAGCTTTCTGACCCTTAACCTGGCTGTGAAGTTTCCTTTCCTTAATGTGGATGATGATGTATATGGAAAATCCAAATATATTGACTTTCAGGGGCACACCATATTCAGAAGCTATATTTTTGATTTTTACCTCCAGTGGAACAAAGGCTTCTACATCGCCAATCCCGAGGATGTATATGACGGAAGCTGGAATGCGCTGCAAATGCCACAAAGGCCTGATATGCGGACCAACCTTGTGGGATTGAATATACAGTACCTCTTTAACTCGGAACGCTATTCATACAAAGCCGCTTTCGTTCAGAACGAACTGCAGCGAAAAAGTGCTGGATCGCCAATCGTGGGTGCGGATACATACTGGATGCTGGGGATGACAGACTCTGCAACAGTGGGCGGAGACATTCCACCCATCGGTTACCTGGATAATGAACCATTTAACCAGGCAGATGTTTTTCACCTTGGGATAAACGGGGGCTACGCTTATACTTTTGTCTGGCAGGAGAAGCTCTACCTCTCTCTTTCCACGACAATCGGACTCTCGGGGGGGGTTAACCATATTCACTACACTCCAACTTCCGAAACCCTGATTTCCAATCTGACAATAGGATTTAATAACTCCACACGGATCTCCTTCGGATACAACAGCAAGGATTATTACGTGGGCCTCAGTTACATTCATTTAAGAATGGCCAACCGGGTGACTGGTGGCGGGGAATGGATGGGTTACAACACCGGCAATATTCGAGTAAATTTCGTAAAGCGCTTCATCACCAAACGTCCCATCAAGTTGCTTCGGCCCGACCTCTGGGAATTTTGATGCAGAGAGCTATTTATTATACTGGAACAATCAACAATGACATCCACAGATAAGTTGCTGACCGTTTATGGGCTCCTCGCTTGGAATTGATAAAATAGTTCAGCAGATGACTGCTCATCCGGGTGCACAGTGATTAATCAATTATCGGCCAGTGAATACGGCCATGGTGGAAATCGAACATGGTGTTGATCTGACCCACTGTATTGCGGGGGGTGGATAGTTCGGGTAGTTCGTCCTGCTTAAAGAATCCCACATCCAGGGTTTCCATGCCTGTAGAGATGGAGTAATCCTCTGTCCTGCATTCGATAAAAATCTTATAGATGTAATAGAGGTCATCCGGATAGTTATGAAGGTTCTTATCCATAATTGCCAGCAGACGGTTGGCTTTGGTTTGAATCCCGGCCTCTTCCATGGCCTCTTTCTCGGCGACTTCAACAGGCGTATAACCTATATCGCACCAGCCTCCGGGCATGGACCATCGACCATCGGCACGCTCTTTTACAAGGAGGATCTCATTATTGTCATTAATAATCACACTTCGGACATCCACTTTGGGTGTCTTGTACCCGTTTCTTTCTGTGGTATGTACTTTAACTGTTTCAATTGGTGTTGAGGTGATAATGGAAAGCATCTCAATTGCAATCTTCTCCAAATCATTATATCTGTCTGTATCCCAATCGCTTTCTGTAAAATGGAGACCACTTTCTGCGATGGCCTGGACCCTTTTGGCCAGGGTCAGAAGCTCATTCTTCATAATTGCAAGCTGTTTTTGAAAAGCTTAAAAGTAGTAAAAAGAGATGGCTTTCTGATTATCTTTACCACATGAAGCAGGAGGGAAAGAATGAGAAGCTGACAGGCCGGAAAAGACTGCCCGGATGGATGCGCATGCAGATGCCGGGAGGGGAGCTTTACATGCAGGTTAAGGAGCAGGTAAACAAACATGGGCTGCATACCATCTGTACCAGTGGAAATTGTCCCAATATCGGGGAGTGCTGGGCAGCCGGAACAGCCACATTTATGATCCTTGGAGAGATTTGCACCCGCTCCTGCAAGTTCTGTGCTGTGAAGACCGGTAAGCCTTTGCCGGTGGATGAAGGGGAGCCTTACAGACTTGTGGAGTCAATCCGGACAATGGGGATCAACCACGCAGTGATTACTTCGGTGGACCGGGATGAGCTGCCTGATAAGGGGGCCGGAGCCTGGGCACATACCATACGGATCCTGAAACAGGAGCTTCCAGGGCTGACAATCGAGACCCTGATTCCCGATTTTGATGCGGTACCGGAGCTGCTAACAGTGGTGATTGATGAAGCTCCCGAGGTAATCTCCCATAACCTGGAGACCATTGAGAGGCTGACCACGGCGATCCGCAGCAGGGCGAAATACCGGACCAGTCTTGAGGTGATCAGGCAGGTTGCCCAATCACCCCTTGTTTCAAAATCAGGGATCATGCTGGGACTGGGGGAGGAAGAGACTGAGGTGCTTCAGGCGATGGATGACCTGAGGGATGTTGGATGTGAGGTACTTACCGTGGGCCAATACCTGCAACCCACCATGGGCCATATGGCAGTAGAGGAGTATATACACCCCGATCAGTTTCAATTTTACCGCGAAAAGGCATTGGAGAAGGGATTCCGGGAGGTGGAGTCTAGTCCCCTTGTGAGGTCCTCCTATCACGCTAAAAAGCATTTGAGATGAAAGACAAAAAGGAGCTGGAATTTGAAGATCTCGGTTCGATCGAATACGGGAAGGCCTGGGAGTACCAGGAGGAACGCTTTAACAGGCTTGTGGAGTATAAGCGCAGTGGAGGAGCGGGATCCCGTCCTGCCCAGTACCTGCTGTTTTGTGAACACCCGCATGTATATACCCTCGGGAAGAGTGGTGATGAGGCTAATTTATTGATCCATAAGGATTTTATGGAGAAAATCTCTGCTACATATTTTAAAACCAACCGGGGTGGCGATATCACCTATCACGGTCCGGGCCAGATCGTGGGCTATCCCATTGTAGACCTGGAATACCTTGGGATCGGGCTGAAACAGTACATCGCTCTGCTGGAGGGTTCCATTATTGAGCTGCTTAAGGGGTACGGAATCGCCTCCACTATGATGGAGGGGGCCACAGGGGTTTGGCTGGATGCCGATCATCCGGTGAAGGCCCGAAAGATTTGTGCAATTGGCGTGCGCTCCGGCAGGCATGTGACCATGCATGGTTTTGCGCTTAATGTGAATACCAACCTGGATTATTTCACCTACATCAATCCCTGTGGTTTCGAGACCAAAGGTGTCACTTCAATGGAGAAGGAAACTGGGCAGGTTAGGGACATGGAAGAGGTGAAGGCGCGTCTCAGGGAGATACTCCTTACACGGATCCGCTCTCAAGTGCAGTAAGCAGGATCATCGCCTCCTTCAGGCTGGTTCCGCATACGTCCGGATCTGCCTGGAAATTGTTGCAGACATCCGGTTTGTCAGTATGGTCATAGATCAGGCAGCGCTTATCTCGGGAGAGGTGAATACACGGGGTACCGGCCGGTTTGCCTTCAGGCATTCCCGGGATGGGAGAAGAGATGGATGGGGCGATACAGCATGCCCCGCAATTTTCACGGCATTCCATAAACAAAGGAGTGGTATTAAGCACTCCAATTTAGAAAGTTTCCCTTCAAACTCCTACTACCTCTGTTTACGCGGGTAGAAATCAGGTGAATAGTTCCTGAGCTTCTCCTTGCGTGCTTTCACCTTTGCATCATTCTCATAGAAGAGGGTCTCGTCGTGCTGGCTCATATCCAGCCCCACATCTTCGTAAAGGCTTGGAACCCTCATGGGAACAATTTTGTTGGTAATCCAGAAGAGGAGGAGGGAGCCCCCGAATGCAAAAGCTGCGACAATTACCAGTGCCAGCAAGTGGTAGAGGAATGTTGTGGTTTCACCATAGATCAGTCCTACCTCCTCGGCAAATACTCCTGTGAGGAACATACCGGCTATCCCGCCGATTCCATGGGCAGGGAATACATCCAGTGTATCATCAACACCACGGCGCGAAAAGAAATAGATCATCAGGTTACTGGCAAGGGCAGCAGCCCCTCCAATGAATATACTTGCCCCCACAGTGACAAAACCTGCAGCCGGAGTGATGGCCACCAGTCCCACAACGGCACCTATGCAGGCGCCCAGCGCTGATGGCTTCCTGCCGCGTACCCCGTCAAAGAATATATATACCAGCAAGGCAGAGGCAGAGGCTGTGTTGGTATTCAGCAGGGCCTTCACTGCCACATCCGATGCTCCAAGGGCCGAGCCTGCATTAAATCCGAACCATCCAAACCAGAGAAGTCCTGTTCCCAGAAGCACGAAGGGGATATTGGCCGGGTAGGATGGTTTTGCATAATCCCGCCGCTTACCGAAAAAGAAGGCTCCGGCCAGTGCAGCCATCCCGGCCGACATGTGTACTACTGTGCCTCCTGCGAAATCGAGTACACCCCAGTTCCTGAGAAAACCGTTGGGATGCCATGTCCAGTGGGCGAGTGGACAGTAGATGAAGATCATAAAGAGTACCATAAAGATCATAAGGGATGTAAACCTTACCCTTCCTGCAAATGATCCGGTAAACAGGGCAGGGGTGATTATGGCAAATTTCAACTGGAACAGGGCAAAAAGTGCCAGTGGAATGCTTGCTGCAAATTGTGGATCGGGAGCACCCCCGACATCTTTGAACATAAAGTAGCTTGCGGGATTCCCGAAAAGTCCGAAACCCTCAGCTCCCACACTCTCTCCAAATGCCAGGCTGAATCCGAATACCACCCAGAGAATACTGATCAACCCCATGGCAATAAAGCTTTGCAGAATTGTTGATATCACATTCTTAGGTTTCACCATGCCCCCATAGAAAAAGCCGAGTCCGGGAGTCATCAGGAATACCAGAGCAGTAGAGGCGAGCATCCAGGCCGTATCGCCGGCATCGATTCCCGAAGTATCGCCGGTATTAAAACTAACGGGGAAAACTATTCCCAGGATTGCAATAATTCCAAAAGCGACGAGTGCGAACAACCATTGTTTTTTCATTAGATACAAATTTTGGTGAAATCAATACAAATATATAAAAATACAAGGATACCCCATTGCATTAAGGGGTGTTTATTGAATAATTGGTAAAATAATTACATAAGGGGCGTGTACTAACGGGGTAGTTAGATTATTATTGTCATAATTTAGTAAGATGCTTTTGTAATTAGTCGTCAATTCTCCAGGCTGTTTTTCGTCCAGAAGCAATGGCTGAGATCACCAGGCTCGCCCCGCCTGTATTCGTCATTGGGAAACCTTGACCAGTTTTCACATGATTTTGTCCACCAACCTTCTTACAGATTCCATCATGTAAGCCGCTTCAGATTTCAGGATCCCGGTGATGCAGGTACTTTTCAATGTTTGTTGTGCCTGTCCGGATAGTTGTAGGATGTCAGGCTCAGGGCCAGGATGCATATCGACCTTCATGGCTGATGTCGACACTAAGGACGAAAAATCAAAACAGACATTTACTATCTACTTACTAACTATATAAGTGTTGTTTCGGATATTAAATATTTATATTCAGATATTTAATATCCGCATATTAACCCTACAGGCTAATAACCCGATAAATTTTATCCATATTCAAGAAGTGACAAGCAGTTTTCATGCAGAAAATGCTTGGTTTTACATTTCAGGATGTGCGAAGGAATTTCCGGAGAAGAACCGTGTTCATCTGGCCAGGATACTTGCAGACATGGTCGGTTAAGGGATGCTATGTAAAATAACCCGTGGCAATTACCATATCATTCCTTTTAATGCGGATCCTGATACCTATGTTCCTGATAGGCATCAGATGGCTAAATACATCAAAATCAAAGGGCTATACCGTTGATTATCTTTTATTTGAATTAGGCTTTTGTAAGTAATCGTCAATTCTCCTGGCTGCATTCCGTCCCGAAGCAATGGCTGTGACGACAAGGCTCGCCCCGCTTACAGCATCTCCTGTTGCAAATACTTTATCGGAATTTGTTCCCATTTCCTGATCCACCTTTATGTTTTTTCGTGGGTCCAGTTCTATCTTAAGCTCTTCAAGCAGTCCCTCGTATACGGGGTGAATGAAGCCCATGGCAAGAAGGATCAGGTCTGCTTCAATCTGCCGCTCGGTACCGGGAACAGCAAGCATGGTAAACTGTCCATTACTGTTTTCCCACTTTACCTCGGCGACTTCAGCGTGGGTTACCCTTCGTTGCATACCGATAAACCGGACTGTCCCAAGGCTCCACATTCTCTCACATCCCTCCTCATGAGAGGTTGAGGTTTTCAGGATTTTTGCCCAGTAGGGCCATGGATTATTAGCAGCCCGGTCGGTTGGTGGTTTTGGCATGATTTCAATCTGGGTGACGCTTGCAGCACCCTGGCGGATGGCTGTTCCAACGCAGTCCGATCCGGTATCTCCTCCGCCAATTACCAGTACTTTTCTTTCTTTGGCGGAAATCCTGTTGTCGTATGCCACATATACCCCGTCGTTTACCCGGTTTTGTTGGGTCAGAAACTCCATGGCATAATGGATCCCGTCCAGTTCTCTGCCTTCAACAGGAAGATCCCTGGCTTGCATTGCCCCTATGGCTAAACAAACCGCATCGTGTGATTCTGTGATCTTCCTGGCAGTGATATCCCGTCCCACCTCAACACCTGTGCGGATTTCCAGGCCTTCAGCCTTCATGATCTCCAGCCTCCTGTCGATGGTGAGTTTGTTGAGCTTGAAATCGGGGATGCCATACCTGAGCAGTCCGCCGATCTTTTCATCCTTCTCAAATAGCGTAACCGTGTGCCCTGCCTTATTAAGTTGATCGGCTGCTGCCATCCCAGCAGGTCCGCTTCCGATTATGGCAACTTTTTTCCCGGTTCTTATTGTTGGAGGTTCTGCTTTTATGTATCCCTCGGTAAAGGCGCGTTCAACAATGGCCACCTCATTCTCACGGATGGTTACCGGCTCCTTCTCAATATTCAGGACACAGGAGTGTTCACATAGAGCAGGGCAGATTCTGCCGGTAAATTCAGGGAAGTTGTTCGTGGAGTGGAGGCGTTCACTGGCACCCTTCCAGTCACCGTGATAGAGCAGGTCGTTCCATTCGGGGATCAGGTTATCCACCGGGCATCCCCAGTGACAAAAAGGAATGCCGCAGTCCATGCACCGGGATGCCTGCAGCATGCGGTCCTCTGAATTGAGCACCTGTTCAACCTCGCTGTAATCGCGCGTGCGCTCATGAACCTGACGGTTTCCCGCCAGTTTTACACCTATTTTCATGAATCCTTTAGGATCTCCCATAGTTCAATCTTTTATGCGTCCTCAATCATTTCAACATCAGTCTCCACATCGGCCAGTTTTTTCCTGATCTCCTCCAGTTGAAGTTCCTTCAGGACCTTCTTATACTCGTATGGGATGATCTTTATAAAGCGTTCCGAATATTTATCCATATTCGTGAGGATTTTTTCAGCAATTTTGCTGCCGGTAAGCTCGAAGTGCTTTGCGATCAGGTCTGACAACTCTTTTTTGTCGTTCAGGTCCTCCACCAGCGAAAGTTCCACCATCCCCATGTTGCAGAAGTAGTCGAAATCGCCATCTTCATCAAATACATAGGCGACTCCCCCGCTCATTCCGGCGGCAAAATTCCGACCGGTTTTCCCGAGTACCACTACCCGGCCCCCGGTCATATATTCACAGCAATGGTCTCCCACGCCTTCAATTACCGCAGTGGCACCGCTGTTCCGGACCGCAAAGCGCTCCCCCGCAACCCCCGATATGAATATCTCTCCCGAGGTTGCACCGTATAGAACAGTATTGCCAATGATAATATTCTGGTCAGATTCAAAAGTGGACCCTTCAGGCGGTATGACTATGATTCGTCCACCGGCAAGACCCTTACCCAGGTAGTCATTGGAATCACCTTCCAGGTAAAACTCCACTCCAGGTACCAGGAAAGCCCCGAAACTTTGTCCCGCCGAACCTGCAAACCTTGCATTGATGGTACCCTCGGGCAGGCCCTCATTTCCGAATTTTGTTGCAATTGCACCCGACAACATTGCACCGGTGGTCCGGTCGGTATTTTTGATCGGCAGGTGAATGGTCACCTGTTCTTTCTCTTCGATGGCTTTTTTTGATTTTTCAATCAGATCAAGGTCCAGGACTGCATCAATCTTATGAACCTGCAGCTCTGTCCTGTGAATCGAATTTCTTTTTGCTGCGTCCAGGAAGGCAGTCAGATCGCTTAGATCCAGGTTTTTGGTTTTCCAGTGGGTGACCGATTCATTCCTTTCCAGCAGATCGGCCCGGCCAACAATCTCATCAAAGGTACGGAAGCCCAGCTCGGCAAGGTACTCCCTTACCTCCTGCGCGATAAAGCGGAAATAGTTCTCCACAAAATCGGCTTTTCCCTTGAATTTCTTTCTTAACTCCTCATTTTGGGTGGCTACTCCGACCGGACAGGTATTGAGATGGCATTTCCGCATCATAACACACCCCAGGACCACAAGTGTACTGGTGGCAAATCCAAACTCCTCAGCCCCCAGCAGTGCTGCCATTATCACATCCCGTCCAGTTTTCATCTGACCGTCTGCCTGTAGTATAACCTTTCTCCTCAGGTTATTCATAACCAGGGTCTGCTGTGTCTCTGCAAGTCCGATTTCAAGTGGCAGTCCGGCATGTTTAATGGAGGAGGTGGGGCTTGCACCTGTTCCTCCCTCAGCCCCGCTGATGGTAATCAGGTCAGCTGAAGCTTTAGCAACGCCGGCAGCAATTGTCCCTACGCCTGTTTCCGATACCAGTTTAACTGAGATCTTTGCTTTCGGATTGACATTCTTTAAATCGAAGATCAGCTGGGCAAGGTCCTCAATGGAATAGATATCATGGTGGGGCGGGGGAGAGATCAGTGTAATTCCCGGAATGGAGTACCGAGTCTTCGCAATAATCTTATCCACCTTATGACCGGGAAGCTGCCCTCCTTCACCAGGCTTGGCCCCCTGGGCCACTTTGATCTGTATCTCGTCGGCGTTGACCAGATACTGGGTGGTGACCCCGAACCGGCCGCTGGCTACCTGCTTGATTGCGCTTCGCTTAGAATCCCCGTTCTCCATGGGTTCGAATCTTACGGGATCTTCGCCACCTTCACCGGTATTGCTTCTTCCCCCTATCCTGTTCATGGCAATGGCAAGTGCCTCGTGGGCCTCCCTGCTGATGGAACCGTACGACATGGCTCCCGTCACGAAGCGCTTCAGGATTCCCTCTGCCGATTCAACTTCATCAATTGGAATGGGATTCTTTCTATAAGTCAGCATGCCCCTCAGGAAAGAGGGTTTGGTGGTTTCACAATCAACCACATTAGCATACTCCTTATATTTATTGTAATCATTATTTCGTGTACTCCATTGCAGGAGTCCAATCGTCTCCGGGTTCCAGGCGTGCTGCTCTCCATGCTTCCTGTAGGAGTAGACCCCTTCAGTGAGCATCAGTGAGTGTATATCTTCGGTATAGGCCTTTCTGTGTGGGATTAATACCTCCTGTGAGATCTCTTCCAGGCCGATCCCTCCGATGCGGGAGACCGTACCTTCAAAGTATTTATTGGTCACATCTGAATGGATCCCGATGGCCTCGAAGATCTGGGCAGCCCGGTAACTCCGAAGGGTGCTGATACCCATTTTCGACAGGATCTTCAACAGTCCCTTGTTTATAGCCTGGATGTAGTTTTCCTGGGCCTTGTCAAAGTCCTGCTGGATCGCCTTTGTTTTGACCAGTTGTTCGATAATGGCGAAGCTCATGTAGGGATTGATGATGCTGGCTCCATATCCGAAGAGGAGGGCAAAATGCATCACTTCCCTGGGCTCGGCTGATTCAACCACGATATCGATCTGCATCCTTTTTCTGCAGTTGATCAGGTGGTGGTGCACTGCCGATACCGCAAGCAGGGAGGGTATGGGTGCTTTGTCTTCTGAGATATCCCTGTCGGTCAGGATGATGTAGTTGTTGTTGTTATCTACTGCCTCTTCAGCCTGCCTGCAGATATCCTCCAGTCCCTTTTCCAGTCCGCCGGCACCCCTGGCAGCATCAAAATGCATGTGGATTACCTTATTGGAAAATCCTTTGTAGCGAAGGTTCTTCACCACCTGGAAATAGGTGTTGTTGATCACGGGGCTTGTGAATTTCACCATCTTTACATGGTCAGGGGTGTGCTTCAGTATATCGGTCTGTAGTGAGCCCAGGTAGCCCGTAAGTGTCATCACCATCTCCTCTCTGATGGGATCGATGGCCGGGTTGGTCACCTGAGCAAAAAGTTGTTTGAAATAGGAGAAAAGCCGGTATGGTTTTTCACTCAAGACAGTGGTGGGAACGTCATTTCCCATAGAGCTGATGGGCTCCTTGGCCGATTCAGCCATGGGCTTGATGATGCTCTCAATATCCTCACGGCTGTAGTTAAAAGAGGTGAGGTATTCGTTTAAATGGTCACCCAGTCCGGGGGGAACCACATTCCCGGCCTCGATCTGCTCCAGGTTCACCATGTTTTTGTTGATCCAGCTTATGTAGGGCTGTTTGGAGGCCAATTCAGATTTCAGCTCCTCATCTCTGTATAAGCGCCCTTTTTTCACATCCACAGGATGATCTTACCCGGTTTGAGTCTCCCCTTTTCGCGGATTTCAGCAGGAGGGAAGGTCTGAACACCAACTTCAGAACCCATCACCATCAGGTCATCTTTGGTGATTACGTACCTGGAGGGTCTCAGTCCGTTCCTGTCAAGCATCCCCCCTATGTACCTGCCGTCACTGAAGATCAGTGAGGCGGGGCCGTCCCATGGTTCCATAAAGGTCGAGTGGTACTGGTAAAAGGCTTTCAGCTCGGGGGATATCGGGTTTTTCTCATTCCATGATTCAGGAATCAGAATGGACATGGCGTAGGGGAGTGATTTTCCGCTCATGATCAGGAACTCCAGCACATTGTCCAGCGAGGCTGAATCGCTCATGTCTGGCTGAATAACCGGGTAGATCTTCTCCAGGTCGCCCAGTGCCTCTGATTTCAGGATCGATTCACGCGCCTGCATCCAGAAGCGGTTTCCCTTGACCGTATTGATCTCCCCATTGTGGGCCAGCATCCGGAAGGGTTGTGCCAGATCCCAGCTAGGAAAAGTGTTTGTGCTGAAACGGGAATGGACCAGGGCAATAGCACTCTCCATTCTTTTATCCTTGAGGTCGAGGAAGTACTCTCCCAGTTGCTCTGATGTGAGCATTCCTTTGTAGATCAGTATCTTTGTGGACAGGCTTGGGATGTAAAAAAGACTTCTTTGTTCCATGGAAGAGGAGGCGATAAACTTCTCCGCACGCTTCCGGATGATGTAGAGCTTTCTTTCCAGTTCAAGCTGTGGCATATCTGCGCCCACAAGAATCTGCCGGATGCCTGGCTCCACCTCCCGTGCAATCTCACCGATGGTGCTGTTGTCCCTGGGGACATCTCTGAACCCGATGAGGCGTACTCCCTCATCGTTAACGATCTGCACGAGGATCTCTTCGCATTTTTTTGCCTCTGCCTTATCCCTTGGTAGGAAGACCAGTCCTGTTCCAAACTCACCCTCATGGGGGATCTCGAAGCCCTGCATCAGGTAAAAATCCCTGGGGATCTGGATCATCACACCGGCACCATCACCGGATTTGCTGTCGGCTCCCTCCGCACCGCGGTGGGTCATGTTGATCAAGGTCTCCAGTCCGCGACTGATGATGTCATGTGATTTTTTACCCTTCAGGTGGGCGACAAATCCAATTCCGCAGTTGTCATGTTCAAATTCGCTCCTGTACAGCCCGGCTTTATCAGGTCTCTCTGTTATCATACCCTTTATTTGCAAAAAGGCCGTTCCCTTTATGTTGAGAACGGCCTTCTGTGATTCAGTTCATACCATTCTCATTGGGATCGGTAAATCCTCTTGGTCGTATACCTTTTTACCCTGTGTGAATGAGATTTCATACTTCTTTTTGTTGCTGCAAATATAAGCAATATAATTACGAATCAAAACAGAGAGGGGATGTGTTTGTTATGCTTTGACACAAAGGGTAGGTTGAAATCTTGTAAAATGAAAGTGAAGCCACCAACCAGGAGCTTCACTCACACAAGCGGTTAAACGGATCATTCGGGCAATAACCCGATGGTTTAAGGCTTAGTTGTAGGCTGACTCACCATGTTCATAAATATCGAGGCCCTCCTCTTCAATTCTTTTGGATACCCTGAGGCCAATGGTCTTTTTCAGGATAATGAATACCAGAAAGCCAAGTCCCATGGCCCATGCGGCAACAGCCAGGACTCCGATCAGCTGTGAGCCCAGCTGGGCAGCACCTCCCCCATAGAAGAGGCCATTTGAGGTGGAGAAGAATCCAACCATGATAGTACCCAGCGCGCCGTTTAACCCATGAACGGATACTGCACCAACGGGGTCGTCAATCTTGAGTACTTTATCAATGAACTCAACACCAAATACAAGCAGGATACCGGCAAGGATACCTATAATAACTGCTCCACCCGGGCTGACCACATCGCATCCGGCGGTTATGGCTACAAGTCCGGCAAGTGCACCATTCAGTGTAAGGGAGAGGCCTGGCCTTCTGTATTTGATCCATGTGACGAACATGGCAGTTACAGCACCTGCAGCTGCAGCCAGGTTTGTGGTGATGAAGATGTGCGAGATGGCTTTCGCATTGGCAGTTCCGGAGGCAGCAAGCTGGGAACCTGGATTGAAACCGAACCAGCCGAACCAGAGAATGAATACACCCAGGGCACCCAGTGCCAGGTTTTGTCCCGGTATGGCCCTTGCTTTTCCCTCTTTGGTATATTTTCCGATCCTGGGGCCAATCACTATGGCACCCATGAGTCCGACCCAGGCACCAACCGAGTGAACCACGGTCGATCCTGCGAAGTCATGAAAGGGTGTGGCCATGGTGGATAACCATCCGCCACCCCAAACCCAGTGTCCTGATATGGGATAGATAATGGCTGTGATGGCAATACTGAAAATCAGGTAGGCAGAGAATTTTGTGCGTTCCGCAACTGCTCCTGAGACGATGGTGGCTGCTGTGGCTGCAAACACGGTCTGGAACATGAGTGAGGTTTTGTCGGGGACTCCGTTGACCCCGTCGCTATTAAAGAAGAATGAGATTTTCCCAAGGAAACCGCCCACATCCTCACCATACATCAGGGTGTAGCCCAGTGACCAGAAAATCAGCGATCCGATGGAAAAGTCCATCAGGTTCTTCATAAGAATATTCGCGGTGTTTTTACTTCTGGTAAAACCAGCTTCCACCAGTGCGAAACCAGGCTGCATAAACATCACAAGTACTGATGCAACCAGGATCCATATAGTGTCTATGGAGACCGTAAACTCGGAGATGGCTGTTGATAAATCTTCCATGATAAATATTTTTTCTGTAATCAATTTTTTTGTCAGTCTTTTATATAGAGTGATTCATCACCCTTTTCTCTTGTTCGGATCCTGATGCTCTCGTCGATGGTCGATACGAAGATTTTCCCATCTCCAACCTCCCCGGAGACGGCCGATTTCAGCAGTGCATCAATGGTAAGTTCAAGGTTAACATCACGAACAACGATCTGTAGATACAGCCTTTCAATGGTGCTTGTATCGTAGGCGATTCCTCGATATACACGGCTCTCCCTGGCCATTCCCACACCCCGGGCTTCCCAGAAGGAGAAGAATTCAATACCGTTTTCATGAAGGGTTTCCTTAACCTCTTCAAACTTGGTTTTGCGGATTATTGCTTCAATTTTTTTCATTGGATATAATTTTAGAATGATACGCCTACTACAACATGAAACTGCTCGGTGTCGGGATTGAGGATCAGTGAGCCACTCACAGGGAGGGAGAAGCTTTCTGTGATTCTGATCTCCTTTGACGCGGTAATCCCGATGTTGCAGACCATGAAATCTGACTCATCAACATCAGCTTCAACGGTATGCCATCCATTTCCACCACCTACGAATACTCCAAAATGGGTGAAGTTGTATCCCAGCTCGAAATAGAGGTCTTGTCCGGCCGTGCCTGCTCCGCCTGCTTCATTGAGAAACATGTTGGCTCCGATGGCCAGTCCGCCTATTTCATAACCCAGGTTCACTTCAAAAGCGTGTGAGCCTGTGGCTGTGGAGTAATCAAAATAGGGGGAACCCGGAAAGTAGTAGTCCGTTACCCCCAGGCTAAGTCCGAAATCGAAACCATAGGATATATAAAGGTCTGCTTCAGCAGCTTCATTTGAGGTAAAGCAATATGAACCCCATCCGCCGATGGCCAGGTTTCCCAGGGCAACTTCCAGGTAGGGTTGAATGGCTGGCCCTGTTCCAAACTTGGTACCTCTCCACAGGTAACTGCTTATCAGGTCACCACCAACACTGAAGGGTGAGTCTGACCCTTCATCCTGGGCATTCAGTTTCAGGGGGGAGATTGCCATACTTACCATCAGGAGTGTCAATACTCCGCTAAACAGGTCTTTTCTCTTCAGAACTGTAATTTTTTGGATTTGACTAATTACTATTTGAAACAAAAGTAGACAAATATTACATAACCCCATAAAATGAAGGGGGTAAAAACAATAAAAGAATAAAATTAGCAAATAGACCCCCACTAATAGATGGGGCAAGAAATGAATATAGGTATATTTAGCATCGAGACCCCCTCTTTATGTAAATATTAAAGGCTTCAAATCTCTCTCTTGGCAGATTGCATCCGTTTCCTTAAATTGCGAGGACCATGAGAACCTGTATATATATTATAATGATGGCTGCCTGTTTTGCCCAGGCAGACCGCTTGAACGGTCAGAAAACAGCCTTGCTTCTGATCGATATCCAGGAGTTTTACTTTCCCGGAGGAAGAATACAACTGGAGAATCCTGAACAGGCCGGAATGAATGCAGGGCTGCTCCTTGAACAGTTCAGGAAGAAGGAGTACCAGGTATACCATGTGAGGCATGAGTTTGAGCCCGGAGGAAATATTCATCAATATGTGAAACCACTTGAAGGGGAAATGGTCTTTTCCAAAAACCAGGTCAATGCTTTCCTGGAGACGGAGCTCCTGGAAACGCTGCGGGCCGATTCCATTGAATCACTTGTTGTTTGTGGCATGCAGACTCATATGTGTGTAGAGGCAGCTGTAAGGGCGGCCCACGACTTTGGATTCTCATGCGTGCTCGTTGAGGATGCATGCACGACCAGAGCCCTGCAATACGAGGAGCACATTATCCCGGCAAATGGCGTACATTATTCAACCATCCAGACCCTGCAGGGAAGCTACGCAAGAGTAATCACCACCGCAGAGCTGCTGGAGGATTTTGATCAAAAACTTATCCAGTAAATGGAAATGAGCAATATTGAGAAAGAGATAAAGGAACTACTTGAGAGGGAGGCAAGGGCGATAAATTCCATCCCGGTAAGTCAGAATTACAGTGAGGTTGTGGAATTGATCCATGAGCGTGTACATATGAAGGGAGGGAAGGTAATTGCCAGCGGTATGGGTAAGGCAGGCCATGTGGCCAACCACATAGCCACCACCTTCAGTTCAACCGGTACCCCCGCCCTTTTTATTCATCCCAGTGAGGCGCAACATGGTGACCTGGGTGTGATCAGGGAGAATGACCTGTTACTGGTACTCTCAAATTCTGGGAAAACCAGCGAGATCATCCAGCTGGTTGACCTGACTCATGCCCTTCATCCCGGCATTCCTGTGGTAATCATAACAGGGAATACAGATGGGCCGCTCGCAAAGCAGTCGGGAATTCTTCTTCATACCGGAGGACCTGCGGAGGTTTGTCCACTGGGCCTTACTCCCACAACTTCAGCAACAACCATGACGGTGATTGGTGACGTGCTGGTGGTGCTGATGATGAAGAGAATCGGGTTTACATCGATCGATTATGCCAAACGGCACCACGGCGGATACCTGGGACAAAAATCGAGGGAGAGGAAAGATGAGAGTCAGGGCTGATGAGTGTGCCGGACTGGTTGTGGATATGCAAGAGCGCCTCTTTCCGGCAATGCATGGCGGGGAAAATCTTTTGCTCAGGATTCTCCTATTAATTGAGGGATTGAAGATACTGGAGATCCCGGTCCTGGTAACCGAGCAGTATCCCAAAGGACTGGGAGTTACGCTTAATCCCCTGTCCGAAAAGCTGAAACAATATGAAATCGTTGAAAAAATTTCATTCTCCTGCTGTGGAGAACCCCGCTTTCTTTCCGCCCTGGAACAATTGAATAAAAAGAGCCTGATCATTTGTGGAATTGAGGCCCATGTGTGCGTGCTGCAGACTGTCATTGACCTCATAGAGAGGGGGATAAGGCCGGTTGTAGTGGCTGATTGCATCTCCTCACGGAATCCTGAAGATAAAGTCGTGGCCCTGGATCGGATGCGACAGGAGGGTGCTGTGATCACTACCTGCGAATCGATCCTTTTTGAACTGACCAGGGTGGCAGGAACTTCGCAGTTTAAAAGTATCTCCCGCCTTGTAAAATAGTAGAATTTATGAAACGTATTTTTGCAGTGGGAGAGACCATCCTGGACATAATATTCAGAGATGGGCAACCTCAGGCTGCCAAGCCGGGAGGCTCCTCCTTTAATGCATCCGTAACCTTAGGAAGGCTGGGTGCTCCTATAACCTTCATCAGTGAGATGGGGAATGACAGGGTGGGGGATATGATCCAGGATTTTCTTACGGAGAACGGAGTCGATTCCAGGTATGTATCCCGGTTTGAGAACGGACAATCGGCCATTGCCCTGGCATTTCTTAATGAGAAGAGTGACGCTGAGTACCAGTTTTATAAGGACTATCCCCATCAGCGCCTGGCTGTTGAATTCCCTGAGTTCATGGCAGATGACCTGTTGATGTTTGGCTCCTTTTATGCACTGAACCCGGGGATCAGGCCAAGGGTGAAGGAGTTGCTGGAGAAAGCTGAATCGGCTGGAGCTACCATAATTTACGATCCCAATTTCAGAAATTCACACATGGCAGAGCGGGATGAACTCCTGGAGATGATACTGGAAAATATGGAGTTTGCCACACTGGTAAGGGCATCGGATGAGGATCTTCATAATATTTTCGGGGTGAATAATCCCCAGGATGCCTGGGAGAGGATCAGGTCCAGGTGTTCGGCACTTGTCTACACAGCCAATGCTCACGGAGTTCACTTCATCAGTGACAGGTTGGAAATCAGCATGGAAGTGGAGGAGATCCAACCGGTGAGTACCATCGGGGCAGGGGATACCTTTAATGCAGGATTGCTCTACGGGATCAGTCGTGAAGGCTATTCCCGGGAAGCGATCGGGAACCTGGGCAGGGAGGAGTGGGAGGCCCTGATCCGCAGTGCTGTCTCATTCTCCAGGGAGGTCTGCCTGAGTTATGACAACTACCTGCCCGTGGACTTTGCAGAAAAGATAAGAAAAATGGATTCCTTATGAAAAAGAGAAAACTTGGGAAAACGGAGATTGAACTGTCTTCCATTGCCCTGGGTGCCTGGGCTATAGGAGGATGGATGTGGGGTGGTAATGAAAAAAAGGATTCGATAAGGGCCATCCATGCCTGCCAGGAACAGGGGATTACCTCCATTGATACGGCGCCTATTTATGGTTTTGGTTTCTCAGAAGAGATAGTCGGTGAGGCCATAGGAGGCAAGCGCGACCGCTACGAGATTTTGACCAAGGCAGGGATGAGCTGGGAAAACACAAAAGGGGTGCATTATTTTACCACGAGAGATAACGGGGGGGCGATCCGTGAAGTTTATAAGTATTCAGGGAAGGAGAGTGTGATTGCCGAGTGTGAGGCTAGCCTGCTCAGGCTGGGTACAGACTACATCGACCTTTACCAGATTCACTGGCCCGATGTATCTACACCTATCGGGGAGACCATGGAGGCTCTTCAGCTTTTGAAGGACCAGGGAAAGATCAGGGCGGCCGGGGTAAGCAACTACTCCCTGGAGCAGATGCAGCAGGCTTCAGAGCTTTTAGACCTGGCATCCAATCAGCTTCCCTACAGCATGGTCCGACGGGATATTGAAGAGGGTATTGTGCCCTGGTGTGTGGAGAATGAGTGTGGGATCCTGGCATACAGTCCGCTGCAAAGGGGATTGCTCACTGGGAAGATGACCCCAGAGACAAACTTTGCACCGGGGGATTCAAGGTCTGAACTGTCCCATTTTAAAATGAACAACCTGATCAAAACAAACGATTTTCTGGATAACATCCGGCCTCTGGCCGAAGAAAAAGGGAAAACACTTGCACAACTGGTTATCAGGTGGACACTTCAGCGGCCCGGAATTTCGGTTGCGCTGGTGGGTGCCCGCAATGAGGCCCAGGTAGAGCAGAACGCTGTGGCGGCACAGTTTTCACTAAGCGATGAGGAGATGGACCAAATCAATGCCTCTCTGGAAGATCTGAGTCTTGATCCTGACTGATCACTCCTCTTTGCTGAGTTGGCCCTTTGGCTCTTTCCTTTTTGAGCAGGAGGTGGAGAGGGTTCCCGTTGAAATATGGAAAAGAAATATCCTGAAAACCTCCAAATTATTCCGCTTCAATAAAAAGGTGGTTGAGGTGAACCTGGTCATGACAGGATGTTGTCTATGGCATCCAGCTCACTGCTTGTGAATTTCAGATTGTGTATGGTGGCGACATTGGCTTCCAGTTGCGATACAGAACTGGCCCCAATAAGAACAGAGCTAACCTGTTTCCGGCTGAGTATCCATGCCAGGGCCATCTGTGCCAGCGTCTGTCCCCTTAACTCTGCCTCCTGGTTCAGGGCCTTGATCCTGGTCAAAAGGTCTGCATTCAGATTCTTTTCAGTAAGGAAAATACTTTGCCCTGCAATACGTGATCCCTCAGGGATACCTTTAATGTAACGGTCCGTTAATAGTCCCTGTGCAAGCGGGCTGAAAGGGATGCATCCCACACCTTTTTCTTCCAGCACCTCCAGCAGTTCGTCTTCAACCCAGCGGTTGAGCATGTTATATTTGGGCTGGTGAATGAGGCAGGGGGTTCCCAGGTTAGCCAGGATCTCCACTGCCCTGAGGGTTTGCTCCGCATCATAGTTGGAGATGCCCACATAGAGTGCCTTGCCCATTTGTACGGCACTGTGAAGGGCTCCCATGGTCTCCTCCATGGGAGTGTCCGGGTCGGGCCGGTGGGAGTAGAAGATATCCACATAGTCGATGCCCATCCGTTTCAGGCTCTGGTCCAGGCTGGATATCATATATTTTCTGCTCCCCCATTCACCATAGGGGCCCTCCCACATATTGTATCCTGCTTTGGTGGAGATGATCAGTTCATCCCGGTACCTGGCCAGTCCCTCCGACAACACATGTTTCAGATTGGTCTCAGCGCTGCCCGGGGGAGGGCCATAGTTGTTGGCCAGATCGAAGTGGGTGATGCCCAGATCAAATGCCCTGTAGAGGATATCCCTGATTTTCTTTTGATCATCCATCTCCCCGAAGTTGTGCCACAGGCCCAGTGAAACAGAAGGAAGCAACAGCCCGCTGTTCCCGCAGCGCTTATATTTCATCTGATTATATCTGTTAGAAGAGGCAAAGTAAGACATCTCTGAATAGTTATAATTATTATTTCTTAAGGAGCGGGATCTTGTACATGATGGAGTAGGAGAAACCGAATCCCCTGTTATTGGTTCCGTTACCGTATCCGGGTATCAGCAAAGGAGCAATCTGCGGATCCATATCTGGATTCAACAGGATCTTAAAGCGGACAGTCCAACCGAAGAACAGGTTCTGCGCCACTTCGGCTGTGATACCCCCAAGCAGTTCGAACCAGTGAGCGTTCAGCGTGTTTTCATAGCTTTCTATGGTGTGGTCACCCCAGTATTCACTGGGTACGGTTATGTTAGCTGCGCTTTGTTTGAAAACAGAGGTACCGTAGCGGAAACCCACAGTAAAGGCGTGGTGAACCGACCGGTCCTTTGTATCCAGGAGGTTATAATCAACTCCCACACGTGCGAATGGACCGCCCGAGGAGTATGATACATCATCCACCGAATCATTCATGGTGCTGTAGCCCAATTCAAATATGGGGTAGAAGTCCGGAAAGATCTCGAAGTCCAGTGACGCCTCTCCACTGAAGACGGGCGGAGATAAGAAATAGCCCACTGCCGAAGCCAGGTTTACCCCGAACCGCGGTCCGTACGTGCGCAGGGTATCCTGGCCGTTCAGAGAGGGGAGCAGCCACAACAGCAGCACACCGTTAAAAATATATCCAGAGATGCTCTTCATTTGTTACAAATTCTGCATCGATTTCGCCTTTTATCAATTGCATATCTACCATCCAGCTTCCCGGAGCTGAAAACTGATCCAGTGTGAATCTTGCAGCAAATCCGCAGGTGTAGGAGATCAGGTAGGCCTCACTGGAGTGAGTGAAAAGAAGGGTGTCGAGTCGGATCCCATTGCTTACCATAAACTTTGAGTTTTCATTATTCGGGTCCAGGGGTAATTCAATCCGTGACACTGAGGCTGCATTGTACAGGAGGCTGTCTGTCTTCCCCTCCCTGATCCCGTAAATGCTCATACCTTCCATGATGGTATCGGTGATCCTGCCATCTTCCTCCGTTTTGAAGCGTGCCACAAGGATCGCCTGACTGTCTGCATCACAGGTGTCCTGTGTTGCACAAGATGCGAAAAACATCAGAATGGTGAATGGATAGAGCAGGTATTTCATAGAAAGTCTATATTCTCAACAAAGATGGGAAAAAATCTGAAGCGCTATTTGAGGTATTTTTCGAAGAAATCCAGGTACTCTCTCCATACCCGACCTGAAGGCGTCGTAAAGGGAAATGTACTCTTTTTTCTGGGCATCAGAGAAAATATTTTGGTGCAGCTGCAAAACCAGTAAAAAAGAGGGAGACAATCACAGCTTGTAAGTTTAAACCAGAAATCCCGACCTATTTATTGAATCAATTTGAATGTATATGAGGAGTTTGGTTTTAACAGGAGGGCTCATTATGATAGTTTCACTATCAGCCTGTGAGAATAAAGTTGAAGATAAACCCTTGAATGAACAGGCGGATCAATTTCTTCAGCTGATCGCCAGAGGGGAGGTTAAGGGAGAGCTTAGACCCTTCGATCTGGTGGAGAATCCCACCTACAGATCCGTGCATGAGGTAGATTTTTTGCAGGATGATGAATATGTATTTCTCTCAAAAGCATGTGGTTATATCCTGGTATATCCCCATCGAAGTATGTATGTGGAGGTAGTCAATGAAGAATCAAACGGGGTGTACATGGCTGTCACCTATTGCCCCATAACCCGGAGCGGGATCTGCTTTGACAGGCTCCAGGGAGGGGATACCCTGTTGCTGACTGCTTCCGGATACCTGTTCAGGGAAAACATGGTACCATTGGACCTTCAAACCGGAAGCCTGTGGTCTCAAATGCAATTGCGTGGGATGCGGGGTAAGCACCAGAGGGAGGTAGCAAGAACAATCCCGCTTGTAGAGACCTCATGGAAAACAATAAAGGATTACTTTCCCTCGGCAGGGGTGTATATTGTTGAGAGCTTCAGTAAATCATCCCCTAATTATGAACAGGAATTCGGGATAGTGGGCCTGAATGAAACCGAGCTTTTCACCCTTGATATGTTCCCGGGTGAGATCAGCCTTCATACCACCTCGGTTCGTCCGGAGGGCAAAGTAATTGTGGCGGGCAGTACCATCCACAGATATATGGTCGCGTATCTGACGAATTATTTGATGGTAGCTGTTGAAGGCCGGTTTCCTGTAATCATGAAAGATGAGACAGGCACTCTGTGGAATATTTTTGGTGAAGCAGTCAGCGGAGAGAGAGGTGGTGAGCAACTTAAGTCGCCCGTGGCCTATACAGCGGCAGACTGGGCCTGGGATGAGCTGTTGGTAAATGTCAAATATTTTGCAAAAGACTGATTAATCCCCGGTCAGGATCTCATTAATGATCCCACTGATCTCCCGGGCCCTGGTGAGTGTCATCATGTGCGATCCATCCTTTAAAACATAATCACATTGTAAATTCCTTATGGGGATTGTGTTGTCCGCATCCCCGTGGATGTGGATGATGCTTTCGGGGTAACTTTCTCTCTTCCAGGAGACAATCATTTGCCCTGATCGTTTCAGGTACAGGGGATCTTTCCTTTTCAGCATATCTTTAAAGGTTTCCGGGTCCTGCTTACGGTCGGGTTCAACTATTCCCTGTAGTACCCTTGCGCCGACTTTCACCATACCCTTTGGGATGACCCTGTCCAGGTGGAATTTCCTCATAAAGGTATAGTGGCCAGGGAGTTCAAACCACGCTTTGGCACTGGAGATCAGAATTGTCTTTTCAGGATGCAGCGTGTCGGACAGCTCGGTACAGATCATTCCCCCCAGGGAGACACCAACCAGGATATAGGGAGCATCCTGGTGGATGAGTGGAATAAAGCCCTCTGCAAATTCCTTCATGGTCTCTCTCCTATGGGGAACCGGGTAGGAGATGTGTACCGTATCATATCCTTCAGGAAATTTCATATTCCTGAACAAACGGTAATCCGAACCCTGTCCGGGAAAGAGATAGACCGTGGTGTCGTATCCCCCCGGATCTTCTCCGTGGCAGAGTATGGAACCAGCCAGCAGCAAAAGTAAAACCAGTGTGCTTCTTGCCATTTCAGATTAAAATATATCCAGATCCCGGCCCACAATCACTTCGCCATGATAGCTGCTGCTAATCTCCCTGAGCAGCTCCTCTTCGGAAGCCCCCCAGAAGAGAATGTGGTACAGGATCACCTTTCCGGGCATGGCCCGGGAGGCAATCTCAGCCAATTCAAGGGTGGAGGTATGGTGCTGTGCATGATATGCTTTCCATGAGTTGCTCTTGGTTTCATACCCGGCCTTACTATAGACTTCGTGTACCAGGAGATCAGCTCCCCTGGCATAGGCTGCCAGTTTTTCGGATGGCAAACAATCGCCCGATATCACAATTACCCGGTCGGGCGTGGTAAAACGAAAACCCCAGGAATTTGGCCAGGTTCCATGTGTTACAGGGAAAGCCTCCACAACGATATTGCTATCGCGGTAGATCTCCCCCTCCTTTGAGAATTCTGTGCAAGAGACTCTCCATCCCTGGTTATTGGCAGGTTCGGCTCCATAGAGCCTGTAGTGAATATCATCCTTGTAAGCCTCCATGATATGTGAAGTCATATTTGCGGTTCCTTCAGGACCGAATACCTTAAGTGGTTCATCCCTTCCCATCACCCAGGGTGTAAGGATCAGGTCGGGAAACCCGGTGGTGTGGTCGGAATGGAGGTGGGTGAGGAAGGCGGTTTTGATATCCCTGATGTGAAATCCCTCAAGAGGGCCCTCATACCTCGGTGTCAGTGCAGCTGCCTTCCGGATCAGACCCGGTCCGAAGTCGATGATGTAGGGTATCTGGTTCACCAGCAGTGCCAGGGAACATCCCGACTGGGTGGGAGACGGGTTTGGGGTGCCCGTACCCAACAGTACCAGTTTGGTGACATCCGAAGAGGAGAAATCGCGTTGTCCCATTGAAGGGACCCGGAAAAGTGAAAGTGTCAATAGAATCAGCAGCAGGTGTTTCATGTGTCAGTCTTTAATTCCACTAGCAGGGTGGCGTAGTTGATACAGTATTGAAGATCCTCTTCACCCAGAGACTTCACCGGATAGTTGTATTTATCAAGGACTTCCATATAAAGTTTATTGTGTGTTGCCGGATCGGTCATTGCAAATTCCCGGACCGATCTTATACCAGCATGATAGATGATCCTGGCGTAAAAACCTCCCACCCCTGTGATCCTGGAGAGGTCGCAGAGGCAGTAGAGTTCCCTCAGCCTTGAATCGGGGATACCGATCTGGCCCGAAACCACTTTCCGCTGTTCGGGTGATTGTACCCTTTCAAAAAAATCCCTGGTGTTCCTGATTCCCCGGCTTTTTAACACTTCGGTGTACTCCAGGGGTATGCCGGGAAACTCAGAGAGCGTAAAGGGTTTAGAGAGATAGCTTCCCGCCTCCCTCTTTAACAGGACCAGGTAGCTTTCCGGGATGCCTGCTTCCCTGGCCATGGCCGCAATTTTCTCTTTGTTTCCAAGGGCACTGATCAGTTGTCGCAGATTTTCGATCCCCCTTGCTTCCAGGGCTTCAAAATAGCTTTCGATCCCCTCCTTAAGTGAAATCCTGCTGGGAATCATCCTTTTGGAACGGCTCAGCTCATAAAAAAGCTGCAGGCTAAAAACTTCCGGATCCAGTGTATAGCTCTCCATCAGTTGCTATTTCTGTCCCAGGAGGACGGTTTCAAATTCAGAATCTACCTGAACTCTGCCTCTTTTTATTCTGGCAATATCGCCACCCTGGAAACCACGCATCACTGCGGTCTTTTTGCTACGGTCAAAATTGAGGTCATTGGAGGGATCCCCGTTCAGGAAATGGTCCGTCAGAAGGAAATAGATGTTTGCGTTTTCCCACAGGAATGGCGCATCTCCGAAAACTTCCCCTTTACCTCCAGTATTGTTGCAGTCCATTACTGAGAACATCAGAAGTGCCACCCAGAGGATGCTGAGCTGCTGTATTCTCTTCATGATCTTATAGTGTATTTGATTTTCAAAAATAGTGATTGTTCTTTTTAAAAGCGAAGCAGGACCTTTCCGGCTGACATCTCATCTTTGTACAGTCCGATGGCCTCACTTACCTGCTCCATTGGGAAAGTCCGGTGTACATGTGAAGAGAGTGCACCATTCATTTCTTTTTTTACCCGGATTAAAAATTTCAATTTATAAAGGATGCTTTTGTCGGCCAGCCAGTTCCCTAGCTGAAATCCCCTGATGTTTTTATTCAACCTGATCAGGTCGGCGGCATCAGCCTGGATGGGATCGCCAGAAAGTCTTGCATAGGCCAGCAGTGTGGATCCGTCCGGTGCTGCGGCCAGGAGGCGGCCTGTTTCCTTTCCGGTCACCGCATCCAGGAAGAGGGAGGCTTTCAGCTTTTGAGAAAGGGAGCTTAGCTCTTCATTGAAAGAGTCGCTGTTGCTGTTCAGTACATGGGGGGCTCCAAGTTTCTTCAGTTCTTCAACCTGCTTCTCTTTCCTGACAATACTGATCAGTGGGACAGACCTTTCAGCGGCCAGGCGGATCAACATCTTTCCCAGGGAGCTGGATGCTGCATTGTTCACCATGGCAGGATGATTTCCCTCCTTTGCCAGCTGCATGAAAGCCATAGCGGTCATTGGATTGACCAGCATCATGGAGCCCTGCTCCAGGTCAATATCACCGGGAAGGGGAACGGTTTTCATAACTGAAGTCTTCATGTATTCAGCCCAGGTACCATCCTCCCCGGAGTTGGGTGAGCAGGCCACCCTCTTTCCCAAACGCATGCGTGGAAGCAGTCCGTTTCCTGCTTTAATAATTGTACCGGATCCTTCCAGCCCGGGTATAAACGGCCATGATGCAGCCAGGTAGTCTCCCGAAATATTGGCCAGGTCCGATGGATTTATAGGTGAAGCACTCATCTTAACCAGCACCTCACCAGGGCCGGGTTCCGGTACCGGAACCGATTCAATGGCCAACGCTCCCCCGGCCTTTTTCTGTCGTACTGCTTTCATCATTTCACCCATGGAAATATATTTTGTTTATGGTATTTTCAATTTCCTTGCTGTTCCATTATTCTGATCCTCTTACAGGCGGTCATTATGGTTTGGGCTTCCGTACATAAAAATAGGCTGTGGTGGTCCTGCCTGTTCTTTTGGAGTAGGTGCGGCTGGCGATGTGTACGATCTCACTGAAGGTACTGAGAATCCGGAACATGCTTTTTATGGTAAATTTATTGATGTGTTGCCGGTTGGTGTCTCTGATTCCCCTGACCGGTACGGAGAGCATTAAAATTCCTCCCGGTTTTATCTTGCTCCACAGGAGATCCATAACCGACTTGTATTCGGAGATGTGTTCCAGCACCTGGATGGTGAGGATCAGATCCACCGATTCATCGGCAAAGGTGTCCATGCTGAGAAGGTAGTCGAAGCTGTTATTCCGCTCGTCGGAGCTTCCCAGTAGCTTCTCCTTTGCAAATTCCAGGCTGGTCTCGCTGTGATCCACCAGGGAAAAGCGGGTGTTCTTCACCAGGCTGGCAATATGCTTCACATTTCCACTCAGTCCAGCGGCCGTCTGACCGCAGCTCTTCAGTATCAATTAAATCCTTGTATCTGTTTTCCCAGAACTCCTTGGTGTTGGGATTTTTTCTTTTGGCAAACAAGCTCATTTTCATCTGTTTTCTATTATAGTTTTCAACTCTTCAAGTGCCACATCCACATGCACTTTCTCCACATAGGTCTGGCCAATAATCATCCTCAGGGTGTAAAGTCCGCCGACCTTAGTATGCGTAAGGAATATCCTGCCCCTGTTGTTAATTTCCTGCAGGAGACCTTCGTTGATTGAATTTATCGCATCGAAATCTCTTTCTCCTGGTGGAGTGAAGCTGAAGCTGCTGAAGTTAAGGAAGGGATCGGTGACAAGTTTCATCCCTTTAATCTTTACCAGCTCTCTGCAGAAGAATTCATTCAGATGGATGTGGGACTGCAATCGTTCCCTGAGTCCTTTCAGCCCGAAGCTCCTGATTACAAACCACAGCTTCAGAGCCCTGAAACGTCTTCCGAGGGGTACCCCCCAGTCCCTGTAGTCGTTTACCTGTCCGCGTGTGCTGGTTTTCAGATATTCGGGAAGGATCTCAAAAGTCTTGATAAGGCGTTCGGCGCTTTTAACAAAATAGACCGAACTGTCGAAATTGGTAAACAACCATTTGTGCGGATTGAATACAAAGCTGTCAGCCTGTGCAATGCCTTCGATCATCCATCGGTATTCGGGCAGCAGAAGGGCCGATCCTGCGTAGGCGGCATCCACATGCAGCCAGATTTTATGGCGTTTGCAAATATCTGCGATCTCCTTCAGCGGGTCCACTGCAACGGTACCGGTGGTGCCGATGGCCGCCACTACAGCGCATGGAACCAGTCCGCGGTCCAGGTCCTCCATAATTAATTTTTCCAGTTCGAAGGGAATCATCCGCATCTGTTTGTCAACCGCCACCTTGACAAGGTTTCGTTTTCCGATTCCACATACACCCACCGCTTTTTCGATAGAGGAGTGGGTTTCGGTAGAGCAGTATACCCTCAAGTTTCCGGGTACGCCCTCCTCGTTGGATATAAAACCTGTGGCTACCTCCCTGGCAGTGATCAGGGCCACCAGTGAGGCAGATGAAGCACTGTCCTGGATCACCCCTTCAAAAGTGCCGGGGATACCCATGGCATCGCGGAGCCACTCCATCATTCTCTGCTCCAACTCTGCTGCAGCAGGGGAGGTGTCCCAGATCATGCACTGGGCCCCGATGGCCGAGGTAACAAATTCGGCCAGCACAGATTCTACCGAGCTGTTGCCAGGGAAGTATGCATGGAAATTGGGGTGCTGCCAGTGGGTGATTCCGGGAAGGATCACCTCCTCCAGGTCCTTTATGATATTTTCCAGTGGTTCAGATTCCTCCGGGGCCGCATCCGGAATCTGTCTGTAGATATCACCCGGCTGAACCTTTGACTTCACAGGGTATTCTGAAATGTTTTTCAGATAAGAATCTATCCAGTCGATTACCGGATCGGCAGTATTTTTAAATTCCTTCGGATCTAGCATAATCTTTTTATTCTTTAAAGTACCTTTTAAAAATCGCCTCTGCAGTTTTCAGGCTGCCTGAGGATATCGGGATCATTGCTTTCCGGATCCTCAAACCACTTCTCATTGAGGATGGTCAATTGGGTGACTTTGTTTGGTTTATAGGTCATAGTTGCCGGGTTACCTTGTAAAGAAAATGATGCTTTTATAGGCCATATCGATGGCGAAATAGATAAAAGCCAGCGCAAAAATTTTGAATACCAGGGGGATGATTTTTGGTCGGGACAGAATCCTGCGGAACCTGGAGAAGATGAAAGCCATCAGCAGGGTGGATAGCAACCATCCAAGCTGCACCAGTCCCATGAAGAGATACGCCCCCAGGTAAACCTGATCGTTCAGGAGGATCGCCTTGGGAATACAGATGGTGATCCAGTAGGTCCACAACACACCGTTGGAAAGAATCATGATGATGATCTTCCAGATGCTGAAATGTACCTTCTCGCCAGAATCCAGTGATTTGACCCTCCAGATGGATCCGGCGATCCAGATCAGAATTCCGGCCCCCAACAGGGATAGGCCATGGAAGAAGGACTCGGGAAGCCCCAGTGCTGAGAAAAGAACCAAGCTGATGACGGCTACTACAGTCTCAGCTATCATTGCTATGACAATAATTCTCAGGCTTTTTGGAAATCCTGACAGAAGTATTTCTGTAAATACGGCTGTAATCACCGGACCTGGGATCACACCCCCGATCAGACCCAACATCAAAGCGATGACCAGTTCGTGGTTCATATTCTCATTTTTATTGCTCACGAAATTATATAAAATAGTGTGAATTACTATCTTAGTAATTTTTGTTTTGTCAACTAAACACTAAGGTCTAATGAATAGAGCAATTCTGATCCTGATAGTTCTCTGTACAGTTCAGCCTACTTTTGCCCAGATAAACGCAAAACTGATGCGTTATATGGATGTTTCTGATAAGCAGATCACCTTTGTCTATGGAGGTGATATCTGGGTGATGGCTAAAGCTGGCGGTACAGCCATCCAGGTGACCCATTCACCGGGTGAGGAGAGCTGGCCCAAATTCTCTCCCGATGGAACATCTATAGCCTTCACTGCAAGTTATAACGGGAACCAGGATGTTTATGTAATGCCCTCGACCGGTGGTGTTCCCACACGGATCACCTACCAGTCTAATCGTGACCGGATGGTGGATTGGCATCCCGACGGGGAGCATCTGCTTTTAGCATCCGGCAGGGAGAGCGGCAGGCAATCCACTTCACAGTTCTATCTGGTGAGTAAAGAGGGTGGAATGCCCGTGAAGCTAAGCATTCCCTACGGGGAACTTGCAAGCTATTCACCCGATGGAAATTCCTTGGCCTATATCACCAAGATCACTGAGAACTTCCCGTTTAAACGTTACAGGGGAGGCCTTACATCGGATATCCTGGTGTATGATCTGGTCAATAACAGTGCCGAGAACATCACCGGCAGTCACGCCATCGACGGGAAACCTTCATGGGTGGGGGATGAGATCTTCTTTCTTTCCGATCAGGGAGAGAACATGCGCCTTAATATATGGGTATATGATACCAAAACTAAGAGTGCAAAACAGGTCACCTTTTTGAAGGATTTTGATATATCCTTCCTTTCGGCTGGCAATGGTGAGCTGGTATTTGAAACGGGTGGATCACTCTTCCTGATGGATGCCGGAACCAAAAGCTATGAACGGGTCATGGTAAATGTGATCAGTGACCTGTCTCTGGAGATGCCGAGGAGTGTGAATGTGGGAAAAAATATAAACAACTTCACCGCCTCGCCGGAAGGGAAACGCCTGGTCTTTGAAGCCAGGGGGGAACTGTTCAACGTGCCTGTCAAAGAGGGCTATGTGCTGAACCTGACCCACTCAAGTGGTGACTTTGATATGCTGCCGGCCTGGTCGCCCGACGGCAAAAATATCGCTTACTGGAGCGACCGTTCCGGAGAGTATGAACTCTACCTGCAGGATCCTGAAATGAAGAAGTCCCCGGTACAGATGACCACCAGGGGTAAAGGATTCGGATACCAGCTATACTGGTCGCCCGACAGCAAGAAGATCGCATTTATTGATGAGACAAACGATATTTCAATCCTGGACGTGGAGAGCAAGGAGGTAAGTGTGGCAGGGAATTACCACTGGAACTACGGGCATGGCGGAAGGTACGGATACCCCATTGCCTGGTCGCCCGATTCAAAATGGCTGGCATTTACAAAGCGACTTGATAACTCACACAATGCCATCCTCCTCTATAAGCTGGAAGATCAAAAAGCAATGCAGGTAACTTCCGGCTTCTACGATGATCAGAGGCCCCTGTTCAGTAAGGATGGCAAGTACCTCTATTTCCTGACCAACCGCAGTATGCAGGCCACCTATTCGGATATGGGTGACGGAACCTGGGTATATCCCAATGCAACACAGGTGGCTGCTGTGGCCCTCTCCGCTGAGACCCCCTCTCTTTTAAAGCCAAAGAATGATGAGTTGAAGAAGAGTGAGGAAGGAAGTAAGGAGGAGGATGAAAAGGAGAAAGGTGATAAGGATAAGGAGGGAAAGGATAAAGATGAAGATGATGACAAGAAGGATGATAAACCGAAGGTGGAGGTGAAGATTGACCTGGACGGCCTGGAGTCGCGCGTCACCATACTCCCTTTAAAAGCTGGTAATATTGGGTGGTTTGCCTCTTTCAAGGGCAAACTGGTTTATCTGAGACAGCCCAATACAGGATCGGAATCAAGAGCCTCTTCTTTGATGTTCTGGGACCTGGAGAAGCGTGAGGAGAAAAGTATTATTTCGGACGTGAGCAGGGTGAAGCTAACGGCCGACGGGGAGATGATGGTGGTGAAAGTTAAAGGGGGTTTTGGAATCATTAAGCCGGCTGAGAAACAAAAGGTGGAGAAGCCTGTTCCTACGGGTGACCTGGTGATGGACCTGGTACCCAGGGAGGAGTGGAGGCAGATTTTCAATGATACCTGGCGCAGGTACAGGGACTTCTTCTATGATCCTGATATGCATGGAGAGGACTGGGAAGCCATGAAGGTCCAGTATGGCTCACTGATCGAGGATGCACGCACCCGCTGGGATGTATCCTTTATTACCTCCAACCTGGCAGCTGAACTGAGTGCGGGACATACCTATGTGTTCGGCGGGGATGTGGAGCAGGTGAAAAGAGTGAGTACCGGCTTCCTGGGAATTAACTGGGAACTGGAAGGTGAATCTTACAGGATTAAGCGGATCATTAAACCAGCCGCCTGGGATACGGAAACCCGCTCACCCTTCGACCGCCCGGGAGTAAAAGTAAAAGAGAAGCATTACATCCATTCAGTGAATGGAAAAGCACTGGATCCCAAGAAAGAGCCCTATGCAGCCTTTGAAGGCCTTTCCGGCAAGACGGTGGTGCTGATGACCAGTACATCGGGCATTATTGCCGATGCTGAACCGTTGGTGGTGAAGTGCCTCAATCCGGGAGAAGAGATTAACCTGAGGTACCTGGAGTGGATCGAGAACAACCGGAAGATGGTGGAAAAGCTGTCGGACGGCAAACTGGGTTATATATACATGTCCAATACTGGGAGTCGCGGGCAGCTGGAACTGGTTCGCATGTTCTACGGTCAGCTCGATAAGCAGGGATTCATTATTGATGAACGTTTCAATGCGGGTGGTCAGCTGGCCGACCGTTTCCTCGAGCTACTGCAGAGGCCTGTGGTCTACAACCTGCACTGGCGCCACGGAAGGGACCAGACCCATCCCGTCAAGACCAACACCGGCCCTATGGGTATGCTGATTAACGGCTGGGCAGGATCGGGTGGTGACGGTTTGCCATGGGCATTCCAGGAGCTTGAGGCGGGGCCCATTGTGGGTGAACGCACACTGGGTATCCTGGTGGGGCCTGACACCGGGCACATGTTAATCGATAACGGGGGGATTACCGTTCCGGGTGCACGCCTCTATGACAACGACGGCCACTGGTTTTGGGAAGGTGAAGGGGTAGCTCCCGATATCGAGGTATGGGACGATCCCAACATCCTGATCCAGGGGCGCGATCCCCAGGTAGAAAGGGTGGTGGAAGAGGTGCTCAAATTGCTGGAGACCAATCCGCCGAAGATGACCCCTGCTCCTGCAAAGGAGGACCGTACTGCGGCCGGTCAGAATGGAAGCTGATAAGAGATACATCAGAGATTATGAATTGGGGCGGGTTTCACTGATAATCCGCCCCTTTTCCATCAGATAGGTCTGGTCGGCGATGGCTGCCAGATGGGTTTTATGGGTGATGAGCAGGATGGTTCTCTGCTGCTCCTTAAGAGCAAGCAGTAAGCTGTTGATAATATTCTCAGACTCTGGGTCCAGGGAGGATGTGGCCTCATCCATGATCAGCAGCAGGGGATTCCTGTAGAGGGCCCTCACCAGTGCCAGCCTTTGCCTCTCACCCCCTGAAAAGTTACCCCCGTTATCGGAGAGCACCGTTGCAAGTCCCTCGGGAAGGGATTCCACCAGCTGAAGGAGCCCCACCTGTTTCAGCAGCGTTGTGATTTTTACCAGGTCAGGTTCAGCCTCACCCGGAGCCATATTCTCAAGGATGGAGCCCGACAGGAAGGTAAGCTGCTGAGGGATTACACCCATGAGGGAGCGGATACTCTCCCTGCTGTAATAACGGGTATCACATCCGTTGATGGTGATCTGGCCGCAGTCGGGCGGATAGAGGTGCTGCACCAGGTTGGAGATGGTGGATTTTCCCGATCCGCTGTTCCCGGTGAGTGCGGTGATTCTACCCTCCCCAATGGTCAGATCCACATCTTCCAGCTGATTTCCCCTGGATCCGTAGGCGAAGGTGATCCCTCTCATCCGGATATTTCCGAACTTCTCCCGTTTGAAATGCTGCAAGCCGGGTTCCTCCTCTCTGTTCAACTGGAATATTTCAAAGAGGCGGTCACCCGCTATCATGGCATTCTGATAGCTTCTGTTAGCACCCACCAGGCTGCTGACCGGACCGGTCAGATATCCCAGCAGGGCATAGAATGTGAGCAGGTTCCCAGGTGTCATCGACTCCCTGATTACAAAGAAGGAACCTGTCCAGAGCAGTACAATTGTGAAGACGCGGTTGATCGCTTCACTTCCCGTGGAGGCAATGATGGCATTAATGCCCGATCTGTATACCGAATCGAGCAGTCTGTTCAGCCTGCGTTCCGTTTTTTCGCGGGCAATCTGTGTCAGGTTGTACTGGCGGATGTGCCGGGAGGCACCGAGCGACTCCACGAACTGATCCTCCAGTGAGGCAGCCTGCTCCATAACCGTTCTCTCGATCCGTTTGTTCCTGTGGTTGAAAAAGAGGTAGATCAGAATATAAAACGGAATCATTATCAACATGATCAGCGAGAGCCTTTGGTGTAGAAGGAACATGGTTGTGAATGAGAAGAGCAGGATCAGGATGTTGACCATGATCCCAACGGCGGAATCGTTGATGAAGGCCCGGATCTTGACGGCATCGTTGATCCGGGATAAAATCTCCCCACTCTTCATGGAGTCGAAGAAGCGTTGGGGAAGGTTGAACAGGTGGCGGTAGTAGGATGCGATTAGCTGATTGTCAATCACCTGTCCGGTCTTGAGCATCAGGACATTTTTAAGGGCAGAGAGAAAGAGCATGAGCAGGATGATACCCAGCATGCACAGGCTCATCAGGTTGAGCAGTCCTTCGTTACGGGTGATAAACACATGATCAGTGAGTTTTCCCAGGTAGATGGAAGTAGAAAGTCCCAGAATGGTGTACAGAATGGCTGAGATGACGGCCTGTGCCACAGGTCTCCATACCGGTTGTATGAGAGCCAGCAACCGTTTTCCCTTGGTGGTTTCAGGTCCGCTTTCCGGCTCCCTGCCTGTGGGAACCATAACAATGACAGAGCCGCTCCACTGTTCAATAAAAGTCTCTTTCTCCCATCTTTTCATAGTGCCGGTCGCAGGATCCATTATGCGGAGGAATTTTCGCCCGACCCTGAAAACCGTTACATAGTGGTGCAGTTCGCCGCTTTGAACCAGGTGTGCGATAAAGGGGCAGGGAAGGTTCCCAAGGTGACCCGCACTGCCCCTCAGCCCCTGTGCCTCAAAATCCAGTTTCTCCAGGGTGCGTACCATCCCAAGCATAGAGGTCCCGTTGGTATCAGTCCTCGCCACCTGCCTGATCCGGGATACCGGGATACGTTTGCCGTAATGGCCTGTCACCGACGCAATGCACGCCGGTCCACAGTCGGAACTGTCCCTTTGCCTGATTCGGGTTGTGGATGACATGTTATAGGCCTATTGTTTGATCCCTGGACACTGCAGGATTGAAGTGCCTGTTCAGTTTCTCTGTAATTAGTGATGCAAGGCTTGCACGGTAAAGCAGCATGCTGGCACTGAAGGTCATACCGGGAATGAGCTCCTGCGGACTTTCAATTAAACACCTGACCCGGTATACGGGCCGTCCGTTCATAAGCATGGCATCCGGATCAATACGGCTCACCTTTGTTTCCAGTCGGTCATCAGGCCCCAGGCGCTTCCCATCCAGGCGTATCCTCACAGTCATTCCTATCCGGATCTCCCTGATATCACGCGTCTCAACAAAACAGTCTGCCGCCACTGCCCCTTCGGGGGAGATACTCCCGAGGCTTATACCCGGCTGTATAACAGAACCGCCTTTGATTCCCCTGCACTGGTTGAGTATGCCGGTGGAGGGTGCCAGGATGGTATAATTCTGAAGGCTGGCACGGATCTCAGCTACCTCTCCCCGGTACTGCCGGTTTTCAAGTGAAAGCCGGTGCAGGTCATCTTCAAGGCGGCTCCTGTAGTTCTCCAGGTGATCGTCAAGTTGTGCACAGGCCACCATGTATTCGCTCCTGGCCTGCTCAAACTCACGCAAGGGGATCACCTGCTCGTTATGGAGCCGTCCGGCAGCGTAGTATTCGTCATGCAGGAAGGTTTTCCTGAGTCTGAACCTCTCCCCGGATGTACTGTAGTTTCTGAAAGATTGTATGTACCGTGAGGTCTCCCAGGGTCTCCCTCCCCGGAGAATGGCTTCGATGTCCCTGATAAATAAGGAGTTTCTATCTGTCCGCTCAACGAGTTCCCCAATGCGGGTTTCAAGTATATTTTTCCTTATCCAGACCAGTGTGTCACCCTTGCTTACAGGCAGGTGATCGGCAAGCAGGGTACTGTCCACAATCCCGGTGATGGATGGGAACAATTCAACAGGCTCCTGGGCGGGCCTGATCATGCCACCACATGTGGATAACACATCCACCTTCACCAGGGGCAGGGCCACAACAATCCCCACGATAATGAGAATTATTGTGTACCCCGGATAGAAGGTGCTTACACGCCGCCTGTAGATCAGGTCCAGTGTGCTTCCTTCAAGAGGATCCATCAGGAGAAGATTCCGGCAATGAAAGCCTTCACCTCATCCCAGAAGTGAAACAAAAGCAGGAAGAGGATGAATGTTTCAATCATGATCAGGATTCCTTTCCAGTCAGGTCGTTTAAGTTTCATGGTTCGAAAATTACCTATTTGCCTCCTCGTTTATCATATCAGTCAAATGCCAGTCTAAGATGGCTCGTTCTGTCCCAATTCCTGTTCCTCCGCTAATACACATAAACCGTAATAATCTGCCAACATCATAGGCGAATCCGCCCCCGTTGGTTTCCATGAGTTGTTCAGTTCCCATGGGGATGAAGTGTTCAATAGTTGTTTTCATTGTTTTTTGGTTTTGGTGATGGACTATTTCTCTTCCGCCCTTCCACACAGTCCGTTTTTAAAGTTATCCCAATCGCTTATGATCTCTGCGATTCCAGCACCCACCGCAACAACAATAAGAGCTGCCACGATCGAAATGAGGCCACCATTGATCTCCTGCTGTTCGGATTGAGAGATTTCGCTGAATCCCTCCAACGACATTTCAGTTTTCATTTTGACAAAGTTTAATGGATGCCTACTCTCTTAAAATGGCTTTTCGGCTACCGCCCGAACGGTTCACACGTTCTTTAGCTGTTAATGTGACAGAAGCCTCATTATCGGTTAGGGGAAGAAAAAAAAAGTGGCCAGGATGAAAATAATCAATAATGGAGGGAGATGGAATTTCATCGTTTGGTATTTACTCAAAACATAAATTTAGGATTAACTGCTGGAATAATTTCTATCTTTAGAAATTCCAAACATAACAGAGCATAGATGAACATTGAAAAAGAGATATTCGGTACCCTTCCGGGGGGGAAAGAGGTATTCCGCTACACCATGAAGAATAACAGAGGCATGGAAGTGGATGTGATCTGCTACGGTGCCACAATAAGCTCAATCCGTCTTCCCGGAAGGGACAATGAACCCGGAGATGTGGTACTTGGATTCGATACACTGGAGGAGTACCTGGGTGATCATCCACTTTTTGGAGTGTGTGCAGGAAGGGTTTGCAATCGCATCGGTAATGCCCGCTTTGAACTGGACGGAAAGATTTTTCCCATTACAGCCAACGAAGGTGCCAACCAACTTCACGGTGGTAAAATAGGATTTGACAAAAAGTTATGGACAGCTTCCGTTATGCAGACCCCCGAACAGGTGAGTGTGCTGATGGGATATGAGAGCCAGGATGGTGAGGAGGGTTATCCCGGCAACCTGCTTGTGGAGATTGAATACTCCCTGAATGATCAGAATGAACTAGGGATCAGGTATCGTGCCAAAACGGACAAGCCCACCCATGTGAACCTGACCAACCACAGCTACTTCAACCTGAATAACGGCGTGGGGAATGTGTATGACTATGAACTATTTATAGACAGTGAATCGATTTGTGAACTGAATGAGGAGAGTATCCCCACCGGCAGAATCCTGGAAGTGGCGGATACCCCGTACGATTTCAGACTTTCGGGCCCGATCGGGGAGCATATTGGCGAAATCGGGATGGGTTATGACATCAACTTTGTGCTGGATAATCCGTCGCATGAGCTGACCCGCGTGGCAGCCATTCATGACCCGGCATCGGGCAGGACCATGGAGGTGCTGACTACCCTTCCGGGCCTTCAGCTTTATACCTCTAATTACATTGACAGAATCGAAGGCAGGGGAGGTTTGCTTTATGAAAAGCATTGTGCAGTCTGCCTGGAGACCCAGTATTACCCCGATAGTGCCAACCACCCAGCATTTCCATCCACTGTTTTAAGACCGGGAGAGACTTTTGATGAGCTTACGGTATACAGGTTCAGCAGGTAGTATGAAGCTGCTGCCGGCAATCCTCTTCCTTATACTTGGATTGCCTCTGCTTTCGGGTCAGTTGTCTCACGGCTGCCCCTACAATGCTAATCATGTTCATGATTATGAAAATCCCCTGTTTGAGAGGTGGTTATCGGCCTATGATGTAAAAGGGTATGAGCTCAGCCTCTCGGTCTCCAACATAAGTACTCTTATTGATGGTTCTGCATTGATCCTGGTGGAGGCCCTCCGTCCGGTGGATACTCTGGTATTTGAGTTGCAGGACGGCCTGACCGTGAGCAGTGTCACCTCAGGAAGCGACATTCTTGATTTTGAGCACAATGAGGGTGTGGTGTACATTGCCCTTGAACACTCTTATCAAGGGAGTGAACTGATCCAGGTGGAGATCACATACGGTGGGGATGCAAATCAGAACCGTGGATTTTTTGCAGGAATCTCAACAAGAACTGACTTTGAATACGATTTTGATGTTACCTACACCCTTTCAGAACCCCTCAATGCAAGCGACTGGTTCCCGGCGAAACAGGTATTGGGGGACAAGATTGACTCGGTCACCTTCCGGATCAGCTGTGATAAGGAGTTGATGGCAGGTTCTAACGGAATTCTTGTGGGAGTGACGGAGGAGAAGAGGACCCACACCTTCACGTGGAAAACCAATTACCCGATGGCCTACTATCTTCTCTCCTTCGCAGTGGCCAAATACAGAGATTTCTCATTCTATGCTACCCTGGAGGAGGGTGGAGATTCCGTTCTGGTACAAAACTTTATCTATGATTCAGATAAGGTGTTTTCAGACTGGGAAGACGGGATCCGGATGACCGGTCCGCTGATCAGCTCCTTTTCAGGGCTCATATCTGATTACCCCTTTGCAAACGAGAAGTACGGTCACTGCATGGCTCCAATGGGAGGCGGAATGGAGCATCAGACCATGACCACTCTGCAGAATTTTGATTTTTTCCTAGTGGCACATGAACTGGCTCACCAGTGGTTTGGAGATTATATCACCTGCGGAAATTGGCAGGATATATGGATCAACGAGGGCTTTGCCTCCTACCTTGAGTATATTGCTGCACAGGAGTTACTGGGACAGGGTGCTGCAGATGAGTGGATGATCAATGCCATGTCCATTGCCCGGAGGGAGACTACTGGATCGGTTTATGTGCCTGAGGAGCAGGCGGAGGATACTCACCGGCTGTTTGACTATGGTCTTAGTTACAAGAAAGGAGCCATCCTTCTACATATGATCAGGTTTATCCTGGACGACGATGAGATCTTCTTCAGAGTCCTTCAGTCATACACGGAGGAGTTCGGGTTCGGGCTGGCTCGGGGGGCTGACTTCCAGGCCATCCTGGAAGCTGAAAGCGATATGGATTTCTCCTGCTTCTTTGACCAGTGGTATTACGGCGAAGGATTTCCCAGGTTCAAAATTTATTGGGGACAAATAGGTGATACGCTGAGGTTGCGAAGCGTACAGACCACCACGGCTCCGGATGCAACCTCACTCTTCCAGGTTCCCTTTGAACTGGATCTCATTTTGACAGAAGGGGGTAGGAAAAGGATCAGGCTGATGCAAAATGAAAACCTGGAGGAGTATTCAATCCCCGTGGAGGGAAGGGTAGAGGATCTGATCTTCGATCCAGATTCTCACCTGCTTCAAACCTCTGGTGTGATCCAGGAACTCCCTGTGGAGAAGGCCTATCGCCTTGGTCCGAATCCGGTATCGGATAAGCTTTTTATCCAGTTCCCCAACGCGGGACCCTTTGAACAGGTCCGCATCACAAACCTGGCAGGACAGGAAGTCCTTATCCTGAATGATATGGAGAACCCTGCTACCATGGACCTCTCCACACTTGCCGACGGCCCCTATCTCCTGGAGCTCTCCAACAGCCGTGGCACTTACCAGGAGCGTATTGTAAAGGTATCGGCCAACTGAGGGGTTTCGGCATTATCCTTGCTGTAGGTAAAGGGAATCCTGGTAAACGTGATTATCTTCAGAAGTATCGATCCTGCCCTTGACGCTGAAGCCCTCAGGGTTGTTAAAACTTCTCCCGGATGGACACGGGTTAAAAATTTGTATCATTGAGAATCAAATTCGAACTCAAACCAACTGAATCATGAACCTGAAAGCGATCATCATTCATGCCCTGCTATTACTGATTGTTTCCTGCGGAACGGGTCCGAAATAC
>JAAEOI010000383.1 GCA_024244665.1 Bacteroidota bacterium
CAGGTCTTTCCTTTCCATAATCTCGCTGGTCTCATACATCCTGACTAAAGTAGCAGTTACTGTATATGCAGGTGGGGTAGTGTTCAAAGATGTGTTCAATATCGAGTATGTAATGATCTTTAACCAGCAGGTGGATTTCTTCTGGATCAGTGCCATCGGACTGGTGGTCCTGACAGGAATATATACGGTTTTCGGGGGAATGAAAGCGGTACTCTACACCTCGGTGCTGCAAACCCCGATCCTGCTGGCCGGTTCCATCGCGATCCTGGTAATTGGATTATCCCAGCTGGGAGGATGGGAAAATATGATGGAGATTGTCAGAGCCACCGATGTGAGCTACCTGAATGATTCAGGGGAGGTAGTCTATCGATCCACCTCCGACAGTATGGCCAATCTGATGCGTTCGCCAAATGATCCGAACTTTCCATGGACAGGAGTAATCCTGGGTTCAGCCATTATTGGTTTCTGGTACTGGTGCACCGACCAGTTCATCGTCCAGCGCGTTCTTTCTGGTCGCGACCAGACACAGGCCAGGCGCGGGACCATTTTTGGAGCCTATCTGAAACTTACCCCGGTCTTCCTCTTCCTGATCCCCGGAATGATCGCTTTTGCCCTGAAACAAGAGGGTACAATGGAATTTGATTCTAATGATGCTGCATTTTCAACGCTTGTAAAGGATTTGCTTCCCAAAGGTTTTACAGGCATTGTTGTCGGAGGAATCCTGGCGGCCCTGATGAGCTCGCTGGCTTCGCTGTTCAACTCCTCCTCCATGCTATTTACGGTCGATTTTTATAAGAAGATCAAACCTCAGGCGAGTGAAAAACACTATGTGATGGTCGGCAGGCTCGCTACTGTGGTTATTGTGATCCTGGGCATACTCTGGATTCCGGTTATGAAAGGGATTGGAAAGGTCCTGTACGAATACCTTCAGGATGTTCAGTCGCTGCTGGCCCCAGGGATCGCTGCAGTATTCCTCCTGGGAATCCTTTCGAAGAGAACCACTCCTTCGGCAGGCTTCATCGGTCTGGTGGTGGGCTTTACACTGGGGATGCTCAGGCTGGGGCTGAAAATCTATTTCGGTGATACGGTATCAGACGGGTTTATCTATGAGCTGATCATTGCCCCCAACTGGCTCCATTACGAGATTGCACTCTTTTTCATTGTGATTGCCCTGATGGTGATTGTGAGCTTCTTCACCAAGGCGGTCGATCCCGCGAAAATACAGGGACTCTACATGGGATCGGCAACTGCCGAGCAGAGGGCCCTTACCCGGGCAAGCTGGAGCAAATGGGATGTGATCAACTCGGCCATTATTATCGTTTTTATCATCGCCTTTTACATCTATTTCTGGTAGGTTATACTCTGAATTATGACAGTTAAGAATTCAAATTATTCTGATCAGGCAAAATTCCATGTTGCTGTGGACAGCATCATTTTTGGTTTTGATCAGGGTGAGCTGAAATTGCTTATCCATAAACGAAGGTTTGAACCCTTCAGGGGGAACTGGTCACTCTTTGGAGGATTCCTCAGTAAGGATGAGAGCCTGACCGATGCAGCAAACAGGATATTGTTTGAACTAACCGGTCTGCAGAATATTTACATGGAGGAGCTGCAGACCTATGGTGATATGGGCAGGGACCCGGCTGGAAGGGTCCTGTCTGTGGCCTATTTTGCCCTGATTCCTGCCCATCGTTATTCTGAAGAATTCTCAAAAAAGTACGGAGCAACGTGGGTGGGCCTGAATGAGCTTCCTGATCTGATAATGGATCATAATTCCATGGTTGAGAGTGCCCTGAAAAGGCTTCGAAGGAGGACAGCTTCACAGCCCATAGGCTTTGAACTGCTGCCTGCTGAATTTTCCATCCCCCAGTTACAATCCCTGTATGAAGCCATCTACCAAATCCCATTGGATAAAAGGAACTTCAGGAAGAAGATCCTTTCCATGGATGTGCTGGTGAAGATGGAAGAGAAAGATAAAAGCAGTTCTCGTAAGGGGGCGTTCTTGTATCGCTTTGATAAGAAGAAGTATAAGAAGATGTTGAATGGAGGCTATAATTTCACTTTGTGAAATGATAAAAGTAAGTAGGTAAGAAAAAAAAAGATATGATGAAGAATTTGGATAAGCTGGAAGTGTGGTTTGTTACCGGCAGCCAGCATTTATACGGGGAGGAGACGCTGAAACAGGTGGATCGGGACTCCCGGGCCATTACCAATGCCCTTAACGAGAGCAGTGCGATTCCGGTAGAGGTGGTATTCAAGCCGGTACTGACTACGCCTGATGCGATTTTTTCCCTCTGCATGGAGGCCAGTAACGCTCACCCTTGCATCGGCCTGATCACATGGATGCATACATTTTCCCCGGCGAAGATGTGGATTGGTGGCCTCAAGTCCCTTACAAAGCCCTTTGTGCATCTCCATACTCAGTTTAGCCGGGATATTCCCTGGGATTCCATCGATATGGATTTCATGAACCTGAACCAGAGTGCCCACGGTGGACGGGAGTTTGGTTTCATTGGTTCAAGGATGCACATTGAGCGAAAAGTGGTGGTGGGTCACTGGGCCAATCCGGGGGTACAGGAAAAACTGGCGATATGGATCAGGGCTGCGGCTGCGTGGTATGACTGGCAGGGTGGAAAGGTGGCCCGTTTTGGTGACAACATGCGTGAGGTGGCTGTTACCGAGGGGAACAAAGTATCGGCCCAGATACAACTTGGTTATTCCGTCTCCGGTTTCGGGGTTGGTGACCTGGTGGAGAGGGTCCGATCGGTAAGCGACGGGGAGACAAAAGAGTTGATGGGGATCTATGAAGATCTTTATGAGCTGCCTTCAGAGGCAAGGGAGGGTGGAAAGCTTCGTGATTCATTGATGGAGGCTGCCCGTATCGAAAAGGGAATGAAAATCTTCCTGGAGGAGGGCGGTTTTTCGGCCTTCACCACTACCTTTGAAGATTTGCACGGGCTTTCACAGCTGCCCGGTCTGGCAGTTCAGCGCCTGATGGCAGATGGATACGGATTCGGAGCTGAGGGTGACTGGAAAACTGCCGCCCTGGTTCGTGCCATGAAGGTGATGGCCACCGGAATGGAGGGTGGAACCTCTTTCATGGAGGACTATACCTATCACTTGCATCCCGATGGGATGAAGGTATTGGGGGCGCATATGCTGGAGGTTTGTCCGTCAATTGCAGCCGGGAAATCAAGCCTGGAGTTTCATCCCCTGGGTATAGGGGGGAAGGCGGATCCGGCCAGGCTGGTGTTTGACGTGGCATCCGGCCCTGGATTAAATGCCTCCATCATGGATATGGGTAAGCGCTTCAGGATGCTGGTGAATCCCTGCAATGTGGTGCCGGCTGATGCCCCGCTGCCAAATCTTCCGGTTGCCAGGGTGGTATGGGAACCACATCCCAGTCTGGAAGTAGCAGCCGGTGCCTGGATCCTCTCCGGGGGAGCCCACCACACCGGGTTCAGTATGGCTGTGACCAAAGAGCATCTGGAGGATTTCAGCGAAATGGCCGGGATCGAATACCTGCTTATTGATGAGTCAACCACCATCTCCTCCGTCAAAAAGGAGTTGAAGTGGAATGACCTTTATTATCACCTTGCCAGGGGATTGTAAACTATAGAACTATATTACCATGCATGAGCTATTAAAGGAGAAGGTGCTGGAAGCCAACCTGGCACTGATAAAACACAAACTGGTCATCTTTACCTGGGGCAATTCCAGCGAAAGGGATCCCGGGACGGGTCACATTGTGATCAAGCCATCGGGTGTTCCCTATGATCGGATGACTCCCGACCAGATGGTTGTACTGGATGGGGACGGAAAACAAATTGAAGGAGCATTGAAGCCCTCATCGGATGTCTCCACCCATGTAAGCCTTTACAAACATTTCAAGGGTATCGGCGGTGTGGTGCATACCCATTCGGAGTGGGCCACCTCCTGGGCCCAGGCTGGAATTTCCCTTCCACCTTTTGGAACAACCCATGCCGATTACTTCTACGGAACCATTCCCTGTACCAGGCCCTTTACTGAGGCGGAGGTGTCGGGCAATTACGAGGCAAATACCGGGGATGTGATTGTTGAGACCTTCAAGGGGCTGGATCACCTGGCAGTACCAGGTGTCCTTGTTCACGGTCACGGACCCTTTACGTGGGGTAAGGACGGGGCGGATGCGGTTCAAAATTCGGTGATCCTGGAGGAGGTGGCTAAAATGGCCTTCCGCACCCGGGTGCTAGGGAACCTGGACTCCATTGACCAGTTCCTCTTGGATAAGCACTACCTCCGCAAACACGGGGATAATTCCTACTACGGTCAGGAATAATATAAATTTTTCAAATGACAGGCATTATGACTTCTTATACTATTGGAGTGGATTACGGAACGGATTCGGTCCGGGCCCTGGTGGTGGACACCCAAACGGGTGAAGAGATGGGAACCCATGTTTTTGATTACCCAAGGTGGAAAGCAGCCCTCTACTGCGATCCGGCCAGGAACCAGTTTCGGCAGCATCCCCTGGATTACCTGGAGGGCCTCGAAACCTGCATCACCGAAGCGTTAAAGATGTGCCCTCCGGAGGTGGCAGATAAGGTGGTGGGGATATCAGTAGATACTACCGGATCAACACCGGTTGCTGTCAACCGGCAGGGAGTACCGCTGTCGCTGACCCCCGGTTTTGAAGAGAACCCCAATGCCATGTTTGTCCTCTGGAAGGATCACACTGCCTTGAAGGAGGCCGATGAGATCAACAACCTGGCCCGCAGCTGGGGAGGGGAGGATTTTACGAAATATGAGGGAGGCATCTACAGTTCAGAGTGGTTCTGGGCCAAGGTGCTCCATGTGTTGCGTGAAGATTCGGGAGTAAGTGAACAGGCATGGTCCTGGGTGGAACATTGTGACTGGATCCCGGCACTCCTTTCCGGGGATACCGATCCTCTCAAATTGAAACGAAGCCGTTGCGCGGCAGGGCACAAAGCCATGTGGCATGAGAATTTTAACGGATTGCCGGAGGAGGATTTTTTGGTGAAGCTCGATCCCCTTCTCGGAGGATTGAAGCAGCGCCTGTTCAGCGAGACCTATACCTGCGATGTTAAGGTGGGAACCTTAAGTGAGGAGTGGGCCGGAAAACTGGGCCTCTCCACCGGGGTGAGCCTGGGAGCAGGAGCATTTGATGCCCACCTGGGAGCACTGGGAGCTGAGATACAGCCCTACTACCTGAGTAAGGTGATGGGGACTTCCACCTGCGATATGCTGATAGCATCTGCCGATGAAGTTGGAAATAAGCTGGTGGGGGGGATTTGCGGACAGGTGGATGGATCGATCGTTCCGGGTATGGTAGGCCTTGAGGCAGGCCAGTCAGCCTTCGGAGATATCTATGCCTGGTTTAAAAAGGTACTGATGTGGCCTGTCGAAAATGTGGTGGGCAGCATGGAGGGTACAGATGCTGAAACCAGGGAGAAGATCATCCGGGAGACCTCCGACAGGATGATTGCCAAATTGAGCGAGGCTGCAGAAAGTATTGATCCCGAAGACACTTCCTTGCTTGCCCTTGACTGGATGAATGGACGTCGCACGCCGGACGCCAATCAGAATCTGAAGGGTGCCATCATGGGTCTGAGCCTTGGGTCTGATGCGCCTGCTATCTTCAGGGCGCTGGTGGAATCCACCGCCTTCGGAGCCAGGATGATCATAGACCGTTTCGTGGATGAGGGGATCAGGATCGATGGGGTAATTGCCCTGGGAGGGGTGGCAAAGAAATCTCCCCTGGTGATGCAGATTGTTGCAGATGTACTTAACAAACCGATTAGAGTCGCCCGGTCGGAGCAGGCAGTGGCCCTGGGAACAGCAATGGCTGCAGCTGTTGTAGCGGGTGTTCATATTAGCATTCCCGAGGCGCAAACCGCTATGGGTGGAGGGTTTGAAACTGAATACCATCCCGATCCTGTAATGGTGAAAAAGTATGCCATCCTGTTCGAGAAGTACAGGCGCTTTGGAAATTTCATTGAATCGGAGACTACAGGTTAGCTCTGTATTTCTATCTTTGTAACACAGGAACCTGTTATTTATATAGATGAGGATCTCAATCTTGATATTAGTTCTGTCCGTGACCATGCAGCCGATGTTTGCACAATCAGCTGAGGATGAGGTGATTCGCCTGAAACAGTCCATGGGAACAGAAGCGGTTCAGTCGGATCAGGAGGTGGTTCAATCCAACCTGGAGGCCGATGAAAAACGGCTGGCAGAAAAAGATGGCCTGCAGGGCCACTTTAATATGAGTGTGGGAACCAGCTTCACTTATATGAAGGGTTATGGTTCCGGAATGGGTTTCTATGCCGCTCCTATGTACACCCTGCCTCTGAACAACAGGTGGTCTCTGTATGGAGGATTTGTGGTCTCAAACTACACCGGTCTGAGCATGCATATGCCTGGCGGAGAGTCCCAGTCACCAAACAGCTTCAACAGTCTGGCCGTCTTCGCAGCGGCCTCCTATAAAATGAGCGACCGGCTTATCCTGCATGGATCCGGACTTAAAAACCTGACATCCTACCCGCTCACGCCTATGGGCCCTGGCCTTATGGATAACCTGTCACTGGGAGCCACATATAAACTGGGGGATAACATCTCCATCGGGGCCACTATACATATTAACCAGGGACATGGGTACTACCAGTCGCCGTCATTCGGCGGTTCACATTTCGGCGGACGCCACTCCTCACCCTTTGGCTGGTAGGTATGGGAGTCTTTCTTACGGCCATCGCCCCGGTTTTCATCATTGCCTTTTATATCTATTTCAGGGATAAGTATGAGAAGGAGCCACTGGGTTTGCTGGCCAAAGCGCTTGCAGCCGGTATGATTACTGTGATTCCTATTCTTTTTGTGGAGCGTTTTCTCATGGGTGTGATGCCTGAAATGGGAAAGGTGGGTAATGCTGCCTACCAGGCCTTTCTGGTTGCGGGAACCACTGAAGAAGTGTTCAAGTACCTGGCCCTCTACCTGTTGATCTGGAAGAGCCCCAAATTCAATGAACAGTTCGACGGAATTGTCTATGCCGTTTTTGTCTCCCTGGGATTTGCCACAGTTGAGAATATCATGTACGTGATGGAGGGCGGATTTCAGACAGCGGCTGTGCGGGCCCTTACCGCTGTACCTGCACATGCTATTTTCGGGATTACCATGGGTTACTATTTCGGGATTGCCCGGCGGTACTCCGAGCTGAGGAAAGGAAATCTCTTGCGAGCAGTGTGGGTTCCCATTCTGCTTCACGGCATCTACGATTTCATCCTGATGGTGGAGATATCCTGGCTGCTGATGCTCTTTATTCCTTATGTAGTCTATCTTTACATTGCCGGGGGAAAGAAGCTCAAAACCCTTTCAGAGGCTTCCATTTTTAAACCTGACAACCTCAAGGAGGAATAGAGCATTCCTGATTTCCATATTAAACTGGCCCGATTATGGGCCATTTTTCTTATCTTGGAGTATACCCTGAATTCACATCCGAAATAAGATTAACCGTGACATCATTATGACAAGGATCTTCCAGCTTTTATTGATCACCCTTTTCCTGGCAGGGTGCAATCGTTTGGATACGGGGTACCAGATCGGGACCTTTCAGGCTGAGAGTGAGCGGTTTTGGGAACTGGTATCAAGAGATGCTCTGGCAGAGAGAATTGGGGTCAGGTTCGGATTTACGGAAGGACCGGCCCTGGATCATGACGGATCCCTGCTCTTTAGTGATATCCCGGGAAACACTATCTACCGCTTAAAGGGTAAAAAATTCAAGGAGTTCCGGAAACCCAGTTATCAATCCAACGGCCTGCTGATTGAGAGGGATGGATCGGTTCTGGCTTGTGAGCATGGTTCAAGAAGTCTGACCAGGATTGCAGCCGACGGATCGGTTACCACAGAGGTTGACAACTACAGGGGCAGGAGGTTGAACAGTCCCAACGATCTTTGCCTTTCATCGCAGGGAGTTCTGTTTTTCACGGACTCGCCATGGGGACTGCCCGGGAGAAATGAAGATCCTGACAAGGAGCTTCCGTATAATGGTGTGTACATGTATAAAAAAGGAGAGCTGACATTGGTTGACAGTACCCTCTCATGGCCCAATGGAATTGCACTCTCGCCCGACGAGAAGTACCTCTATGTTTCAAACTTTGAGGGGAGCCAGGGCTCGGATGAGAGTGAGTGGGAAGCTTTCTGGATGAGATATGAGCTTGACGTGGATGGAAAGGTGGTTGAGAGATCGCGCTTCTTCCAGGCTACAGACCTGAACCTTCCCGGAGATCCCGACGGGATGAAGGTGGACAGGAAGGGGAATCTTTTCCTGACCGGACCCGGAGGAATCCTGGTGGTGTCGCCTGAAGGTGAGCACCTTGGGACCATCGGACTTCCTCTTACGCCATCAAACCTGACCTTTGGCCCCGGTGAGAAAGTACTTTATGTAACTGCCCGAACGACTGTTGTAAAGATCAGGCTGAGGTAGCGACTTAAGAATAGAATAAATGAATAAATCATCAAATCATATCCTGGTCATTTTTGGTGCTTCGGGCGACCTGACCAGGAGGAAATTGATACCCGCACTGGCAGAATTACGGAAACTGGATATGCTGCCGGAGAAATTTGCAGTGCTGGGTATCGGAAGAACAGTCTATACCGATGAGTCGTACCGGGAGATGATTGCCACTCAACTGGAAGAGAGAAGTGATGTGGTGGGTATGCTCCACTATCATACCATGGATCCTGAAAAGATGGATGAGTATCCCGGCCTGTCCCAACGGCTGGACGATTTGAGCAGCAGGTTGACCATTAATGCAAACTACATTTTCTACCTGGCCACACCACCTTCCCTCTCCGAAGTCATCCCCAACAGCCTGGCTGAAGCCGGCCTGGTATCGGAGGAAGATGGGAGCTGGAAACGGGTGATCATAGAGAAACCATTTGGAACCGATTACCAATCGGCGCGAGAACTGAATGCCACACTTCTTCAGCACCTGGCTGAACATCAGGTCTACCGGATCGACCACTACCTGGGAAAGGAGACTGTTCAGAATTTGCTGGTCACCCGTTTCTCCAATGGCATTTTTGAGCCGCTGTGGAACCGGAATTTTATCCACCATGTGGAAGTCACTTCATCGGAAAGCCTGGGGGTCGGGACCAGGGGAGGTTATTATGACCATTCGGGAGCCCTCAGAGATATGCTGCAGAACCATCTGCTGCAGCTGGTGGGAATGGTTGCCATGGAACCGCCCACTGTGATCAACTCCGATGCCATTCGGAATGAAGTGCTAAAGGTATTCCAGTCGATTCGTCCCATTGATGGAAAGGAGATCAGTAAACAGGTGATCCGGGGTCAGTACATTGCTTCCCGTGTGAGGGGAGAAAGCATGGCCGGCTACCGGGAGGAGAAGGGTGTCCCGGCCGACAGCAGGACAGAAACATTTGTGGCAATGAAGTTGTATATCGACAACTGGAGGTGGGGCGGTGTTCCCTTTTACATCCGGACCGGGAAGAGATTGCCCACAAGGGTTACCGAAATTGTGGTTCATTTCAATTCATCTCCTCATACCCTGTTTGAGGCCGAGGCACCGGGAAGGGGCAACCAGCTGGTAATCCGCATTCAACCCGATGAGGGAATCCTGTTGAAGTTTGGCATGAAGGTGCAGGGAGCGGGTTTCAAGGTGCAGGAGGCAAATATGGATTTTCATTATAAGGACTTAACAGACAGCTATATTCCTAAGGCATACCAGAGACTGTTGCTGGATTGCATGCAGGGAGACAGCACACTCTATGCCCGGGGTGATGCAGTGGAAGCGGCCTGGCGCTTTGTGGATCCCATTCTGAAGGCCTGGGAGCAGGAGCCCGGAATTCCATTGCATGGCTACCCGTGTGGGACCTGGGGTCCGGAGATAACAGACAGCATGATTGAGGGGGCCGATTATACATGGCGGTACCCCTGTAAGAACCTGGCCGATGACGGCCTCTATTGTGAATTGTGATGCACAGGAGAAGACATTATATCTATCCTGACCTGGATACACTTGCTGCCGCATTTGTGAGTGAACTGAACAGATTCCTTCAGGAGAGCAGCAAGCTGGGCAGGCCCGTACATATTGCCCTGTCAGGAGGTTCCACGCCACTGGCTGTATTCAGACAACTGGCCGTTGCTACCTGGCCCGAAGAGTGGGAGCATGTTCATATCTGGTGGGGTGATGAGAGATGTGTCCCGGCAGATGACCCCGAAAGCAACTACGGCAATGCAAAGGAGATTTTCCTTGATCCGCTGGGTTTTACCGGGGACAGGATCCATCCCATTCGGGGTGAAGAAGATCCTGCAGTTGAGGCGGAGCGCTACGGCCGCCTGCTAAAGGATCAGCTCCCCGTGGAGAACGGCTTCCCGGTGTTTGACTGGATTTGGCTTGGATTGGGAGAAGATGGACATACGGCGTCCATTTTTCCGCAACAGATCGAAATATTGAGATCTGATCATCCCTGTGCGGTTGCCAGACATCCAAAAACGAAACAGAAGCGGGTGACCATCACCGGGGGGGTGATCAATGGAGCCCGGCGGGTTGCTTTTCTTGTGGCAGGGGAGTTCAAATCCCACGTGGTCAACGAGATCGTTATGAAGGAGGGGAACTACATGGACTATCCGGCCTTTTATGTATCTCCTCTTTCTGAGAACATTGAGTGGTACCTGGATATGAAGGCCACCAGCTGGATGTAGTGCAATATTTCTTATCTTACCCTTCATGACTGACCCTTACTCTCTATCTCATGCCTGGTCCCTGGATGAACAGGACCCTTTGAAATCGTTCCGCAGGTGCTTTGTTATAAAGGATCCATCATTGATCTACCTGGATGGTAATTCCCTGGGCCGCTTGCCAGCGGAGACAGTTCGTTACCTGGATGTTGCCATCAGGGAGCAATGGGGCGAACGCCTGATCCGGAGCTGGAACGAGGGGTGGTACCAGCAAAACATACGCCTGGGAAAAAAAATTGCCCAGATCATCGGCGCTCGTCCCGACGAGGTCATCCTTTCCGATTCCACCTCGGTCAATCTCTACAAACTTGCATACGGAGCCCTGAAACTGCAGGAGGGGAGAGGCGAGATCATTTCAGATGACATGAACTTTCCCTCTGACCTCTATGTCCTCCAGGGCCTGGTCAAACATTTTGAGAACAGGCATACCCTTCGCTTGCTCAAATCCACCGACGGAGTCTCTGCCGATCTGACAGAACTGTTGCGGATGTTTAGCAAGCAGACTGCCCTGATATGCCTGTCGCACGTCACTTTCAAAAGTGCCTACCTCTACGACATGGCAAAAGTGAGTGAACTGGCCCATATGCACGGGGCAATGATTCTATGGGACCTGAGCCATTCAGTGGGTGCCCTTCCCATCAGTCTGAAAAAGGCCAATGCCGACCTGGCCATTGGCTGCACCTATAAATACCTGAACGGAGGCCCCGGCTCTCCGGCCTTTCTCTATGTGAGGAAAGACCTTCAGGAGAAAATGGTCAATCCCATCCAGGGGTGGTTCGGGGAGAAGAATCCCTTTGATTTCAAGCTGAATTACCGATCGCCCGGGGGAATCCGGAAGTACCTCACCGGAACACCCCCTGTACTCTCGGTCTCAGGGCTGGAACCGGCCCTTGACCTGGTACTGGAGGCAGGTATAGACGCAATCCGCAAAAAGAGCATTTCTCAGGGAGACTACCTGATCCTGCTGGCCGGAAAGTGGCTGTTCGACGCCGGGTTCAGGCTGGGTTCGCCCGAGTACAATAAGAAGCGGGGTTCACATATCTCCCTGAAACATGCTGAAGGATTCAGGATATGCAAGGCCCTGTTGGATCCAGAGGTGGGAGACATAGTGGTGGTTCCTGACTTCAGGGAACCCAATAACATTCGTTTTGGAATCGCGCCGCTTTATACCTCCTATGAGGAGATCTTCATGGCTGTGGAGAAGCTGAGGCTGATCATGGACCAGAAGATCTATGAGCGTTATCCCCGGAGCCGGGATAAGGTCACGTAAAACTTTTTCACTTTTTTTTTGTTTTTGTGCAACTAATTGGATGCTGATTGGTTATGTAATAAACCCATTCCAAATGGCTTCACTTAATCCAATTACCAGTCCACTGAGCAGAGAGCAGGCAGCACACCTTCTACGCAGGGCCACTTTCGGACCCACCCGCGGGGAGATAGCAAGTTTTACCGGCAAGACCATTTCTGAAGCAATATTGTTGCTGCTGGATGACACTACAGCTAACCCATCCCCTCCGATTGATACGGCCACCGGCTCTACCTGGGTCGATCCGGCAGCTCAGGCCCGTGCCGATCCGGAACGTGACCAGAACGAACTATTTTCTTATTTCCAATGCTGGCACATGGATGTGATGCGGCAGGCACCCAACACCCTTAAAGAGCGGATCACCTGGTTCTTTCACACCCATCTGCCGGCAAGGTGGACAGAGATTAAAATGAGTGAAGCAATCTACTACCAGAACGCGCTGTTCCGGCATTATGCCTATGGTAGTTTCAAGGAGCTTTTTAAGAAGATCTGCGTTGACAATGCCATGCTGCGTTACCTGGATGGCTATTCGAATCGTTTCCGTTCACCCAATGAGAATTTTGCCCGGGAGATGTTTGAGCTCTACGGTATTGGAAAGGGAAAACAGCTTGAGGAGGGCGATTATACCAATTATACAGAAGATGACATCAAGGAGGCCACCCGGGTGCTTACCGGCTGGATGATTGATGAAACATTCAGTCACCTGGATGCCGAGACAGGTTTGCCTGTTGGTATGATACGCAGTAGCACGGAGGGAGAGGGAGCTGAAGCAAAGGAGGTGGCCATTGAGCATGATCCAGGTGTAAAGACCTTTACAGAGAAATTTGGGGGGAGAAGCATTCAACCGGCCGAAATTGCGGGAGGGTACCCGACCGTTGAATCGGCCTATGGCGAGCTGGATGAGATGATAGAAATGATCTTTGAACAGCAGGAGACCGGACGTTTCATCGCCCGGAAATTATACCGTTTCTTTGTTTACCATTTTATTACAGATGAGGTTGAGGATGATATCATTGATCCCCTTGCCCAGGTATTAATTGACAACGATTACAGCATTGTTGAGGCATTGAAACGCCTGTTGTCCAGCCAGCACTTTTTCGACAATGATGATTTACTGAAGGAGAATGATAACATTGGCGCGTTGATAAAGTCGCCCGTGGACCTGGCATGTGGCCTGTTCAGGAGCTTCAAAATGGGATTTCCCGACCGGGAGACTGATCCGGCAGAATTTTACACCAATATGGGCTTTGTGATCGACCGGCTGGTCGACCAGGGATTAAATTTCTATGAGCCATTCGAAGTGGCGGGCTACCCTGCCTACCACCAGATTCCTGGCTATAATCGGAACTGGATTACCACGTACGCCCTTGCACACCGCTACCAGGCAGGAGACCTGCTCATGGAGCCCCCTGGCGGAGAGAATGGACTCTCAATTTATCTCGATGTGGTGGAGTGGGTGGAGAATTCGGGAGATGTGACCAGCCCTTCTGATGCAGCTGAGATTATGTTGGTCCTGACAGAGAACCTGCTGGCCGTATCCCTTACACAAGAACGAAGCGACTATTTTCTCTACACTGTATTTCTGGATTATCCCGAGGACCAGGCCTATGCGAGGGGGCTTTGGAGCCAGGAATGGAGTACATACCAGAACTCGGGAAACGACGAGACGGTTAGACTGCTTCTGGAGCGGCTTATATCAGCTATGATTCAGACACCCGAATTTCAACTTTACTAAGCAAACCATGAAGAGAAGACAATTCGTACGGAATATTGCAGCCGGAAGTGCAGCGGGACTGACTCTGGGAGGGATACCACTAAATCTGCTTGCGGCCAACAGCGGACTGAAGCAAATGGCAGCTGCCAGCAGCAACGACAATGTGCTGATTTTCATCCAGCTCCATGGGGGGAACGACGGGCTGAATACCCTGATCCCAATCTCCCAGTATACAGATTATTACAACCTGCGACCCAATATAGCCATCCGGGAGAGCGGTACACGGAGTTACATTGAGGTGGATCCATCGGTGGATGAGATGAAGAGGGTGGGGCTGCACCCCGATATGGGTGCTTTTAAGGAGATGTACGATGAGGGGAAGGTGGCCATAATCCAGAATGTGGGCTATCCCGACATGAACCTCTCTCACTTCAGGGGAAGAGATGTGGTGTTTATGGGTGGTGATGAATCGGGAGATACTGATTATAGCTCTGGCTGGATGGGACGTTACCTGGATAATATCTACCCGGGTTACCCCGATGCCTATCCCGCCGAATCCATGGAGGATCCGCTGGGGATCGAGTTAAGCGGTACCCTCTCCCTTGCGTTTCACCGGGAGAACGGGATTCCCATCGGCCTCAACATCGGGAACCCGGATCAGTTCTACAATCTGATCAACAGTGTGGGTGTGGATCCTCCCATTGCTTTCCCTGAGAGTCACGCCGGTGATGAACTGCGCTACATTATGGATTTTGAGCTGAAGTCAAACCAGTATGCTGAAAGGTTGAAAAATGTCTACGATACCGGGAGCAATTCATCGGTGGAGTACAGGGAGAATTACCCATATTCATCACCAGCAAGGGCCAATAACCTTGCAAGTCAGCTGAAGCTGATAGCCCGTTTGCTGAGCGGTGGGATCAAAACGAAGATTTTCCTCTGCCGCATTGGTGGTTTCGATACACACGGGGAACAGGTCCTGGAAGGCGAATCAAGCGAGGGGCTACATGCCTCACTTCTCTATAACATGTCAACCGCAGTTCAGGATTTCTATACTGATTTGGAAAACCTGGGGATTCAACAGAGGGTGCTCTCCATGACCTTTACTGAGTTTGGGAGAAGGGCTTATTCTAACGAGAGTTATGGAACCGATCACGGAACGGCCACCCCGGTATTTGTGTTCGGAACAAAGCTTAACAATGGCATTTATGGTGAGAATCCTGGTCTGGGCGAGGATGAGCTCCATCGTGGCAACCTGGTATATAATATCGATTACCGCAGGATTTACACCTCCATTATCCAGGATTGGTTTGAGGGTGATAATCAGGCCCTGATAGATACGGGATTTGCAGACTGGGTGGATCAGAAGATACCTATCGTTTCCACCACCGGGACACCGGGTATTTTGCCAGGGAAAAATCCGGGTACCCTGCAACTTTATCCGAACCCTGTATCGGATCTGGCCCGTGTGGAGTTCACCCTGGCCCGGAGGGGCAAAGCCACACTTCATGTGATTGATAGTTCGGGCCGGACAATTAAAACCGAACAGATTGAGGGTATTTACGGATCCAATTCAGCTTCCCTGGATGCGTCGGACCTTCGTCCGGGGATCTATCAACTGATGCTGCTGCAGAATGGGGACCGGATCTCTACCAAGTTCCTGAAATTGTAATCACTTAATCCTCTTCCGGGAAGAAGAGCTCAGCCAGCTCCTTGAACAGGACCGGTCGGCGATACTTGCCCATCAGGTGGATACCTGCCAGGATCGCCACACCCTTATCTTCGGTTTGTATAACTCCGGCCACCTCAACCCGCTGATCGAAGGTCCTGTGGATCGTATTGATCAGACTATCCGCGTCCATGGTATACTGGTAAATCACTATGGAGTTGGCATTGGTCTGGGAGACAAACAGGGCATACTCCGCTCCATCCTTGCTGATGGATGTGGCGACAACCTTTGCCTGATAGGTTAGTTCATACAGCTGATCGGCTTCAAAATCCTTGATGCTCTGACTTGCATTTACATCCACCTCCGTTTCGGATACGATGTAGTTGTTACCCTCGTAATACCCTGTGAACCCGAATAGCGAACCACTCCTGTGAATCACCGAACTGATGGCTTCGTCGGTCTGGAAGGAGAAGATATCACCGCTATGGTTCAGTGATGATATATCCAGGAAAACCGTCCGAAGCGTATAGTTGTAAAAACAGGATAAGTAGTAGCCGCTCCCTGCATCGTTGGAGTATTCACCAATGAAGAAGGGGAAATCCTCCCCGGTTTTGTTCAGGTGGCGCTGGATCATCAGCTCCAGATCGGTATTTACCGCCAGAAGGATGCTTCGCTCCAATCCATAAGCCCCGTTAAATTTAGAGATCCAGGAGGAGCGGGAGACAAAATCATATCCCAACACCACCAGGTTCCCCTGCCTGTCACTGAAAGCATACAGGGGCATGGTCATCTCCAGGTCGTGTTGTTCCCTTACATCACCCGAGCTGGGATCAACAACTATGGCGTATGCATTCAGCTGACCGTCCATGGCCACAAACATTACTGAAGATCCCCTCAGGATCAGGTCAGAAGTGGGGGCCAGCCAGTCATAGATCCGGGACCACTCTACCACCCCAGCCTCAGTTGTCCTTACCAGCTGGGTGGAGGGGTATTCAAGGTCTGATTCCTCATCCTTTACTGCTGAAACAAACAGGTATCCTCCTCCAGGTAGCTGTGTTACACTCTCGGGATAAAATGCGAGGGTCTCCTCCGGGTGGTTATAAATCTTCAGGAAGCCATCTTCGGGCAGGATTTCCTTCTGGTTGATCTCACACCCTGGTATGACCAAAAGCAGCAGAAAGCCATATGTAAATATCCTTTTCATACAATTAATAATAGCACTCTACAGCCCCGGTCCGCGTTTGCTTTTGCAGAGAGAACAGCAACGACAGGCTTAGCTGCAGGTTATTGAGTAAAATGTCACTTTGTGCAAAAGTACTTCCGATGCCCGTCCCAAAGCGCTCACTTTTACTGGCAACGTTGTGCAGTCCGCTGAGGTATCCCACATTAATATCGAGGATGATGTACTTCAGGTCTATGTAGGTTCCGGCCACAGGCCCCGCTGTAAACCTGGGACGGATGAAACTCTGGTTAGCTGCATCGTTGGAGCCCAGAAGGTGACTGTAGGCTGCAGATATGCCCGCATAGGGCCTGAACCTCTGCAGGTCCATATTGTACCTGAGCTCAAGGGGTACGGAAATATACCTCAACAGGTAAGGGGTCTCCTGCTCAATGGTTTCATTAGTGAAAATCACATTGTTATTCTTGCTGAACCTGAAGGTGTAAGTCCCCGGCTTCAGGACCGCTACCAGGTAATCGTTGTACCACTCCACCTGCAAAAAATACTGGTTTCCGATGTTCTCAACCATTCCTGTATAGCTGTTCTCATACTCCGCCCCGGTTAGGTCCTCAAAAATATTGTAGGGCTCCAGGTCAATGATGTGTGCCATATTTGCACCGCCACCAAACCCGATCCTCAGGTTATCCAGAAAGTTTGACTGCTGTGCCTGGATTGACAGGCTTAACATGAAGAAACCTGCTATTCCTCCCAGGGTCTTTAAATGAACCATAATATCATTAACAGTTCTTGCGCCAAATGGTTGTATGAAACTTTGTTGAATTATTTAGTGAGAGTCTGTCCATAATGTCTAAAATACTGACAACAAGGGCGAAAGGCCTGATTATTCAAGGAATCTGGAGTTAGGATTAATTGATACTATCCTGGAACAGCATCCCCACCTTTTCGCCCTTTTGGAGGATATAGAGAAAATCAGGCAAAACAGTACTGTTGTGAAGACTAACATAAATTTTCCAGGTTCCCAAGGATTGATTACAATATTGTTTTTCAACAATTTTCATGGCAAGATGTATTAAAATAAATTGGTAATTTTATAGCAACTATCTTTTTAAGGGATGAACCACATTCGCCAGATCGTTTTTGATGAGATCAAAGAGAAAGCCACGCCCGACAAGGCGGAGTGGTGGAACCACTATCTGAAAGGTGAGATCCCCTTCCTGGGAGTAGGTACTCCAGAGATCAGGGAGGTTTTTCTGAACCAGGACCGGGAAACTGCATTTGAGGAGCTGGCCATGAACCGGCAGGTGTCCCTTGTAAACGGACTCATGAGGGGAAAGTATGCAGAGGAGAAGCTGGCGGCCATCCTCTATGTGCAGATGTTCTGGCTGGAGAAGCTGAGGGGAAGTTTCCTGATGAACCTGGTGTCGGACTGGTTTGAAGATCGGCATATCTATGACTGGAATACCACAGACTGGCTCTGCGTGCGTATCCTGACCCCGCTGGTTGATTCGGGCGATCCCCAGGTGATCTGGAAGCTGAAGCAGTGGAACCGTGATCCCTACCTATGGAAGGCCCGCGCCTCACTTGTCCCTTTTGCACGTGCCAGATATATCACCGGGCATTCAAAGGAAATCAGACAGTTTTCAGATACCCTGATCAGACGCAATGAGCGTTTTGCAAAAACTGCTGTGGGCTGGGTGCTCCGGGAGTATTCGAAGCATGATGCAGAATTCGTACTGGATTTCCTGAGCAAACATGTGAAGCACACCACCTCCGAAGTGAAACGGAATGCCCTTAAGTACTACCGCCAACAGCAGAAATCTATCTGACCATGAAAACCATTATCTCTCTTTTCATTTTAGGGTATATCTCCCTTCTTTCCTGCACGCCGGTCAATACAGGTATGGGAGAATTCAATCTTCTGCCAGCTCCCCAATCAGCTGAATTCAAAGGTGTCAGTTCATTAACAGTTGATGCCGTCAGATTCTGTCACGGAGTGGATAATTGTAGACTTCCGGTTTTGGGTAACAACCTGAAAGACATCGCGCAGGCTGATGGTCAGGGCGAGGCGCAAATTCTTTTCAGTATTGAGGAGGGTATGGATTTAACAGCTGAAGGATATACTCTTTCCATTTCACAGAAACAGATTTCCATCAAAGCAAAAGACCAGGCAGGTCTTTTATATGGTTTTATGACACTTGAGCAGCTTATGACGGATGCAAAAGACCAGGGTGTAAATCTTCCGCTTTGCCATATCGAGGACTTTCCATTGCTCTCATACAGGGCCATCCAGCTTGATGTGAAGCACCACCTTGACAAGCTTGACTACTATTATAAGCTGATGGATCAGCTGGCGCAGTATAAGATCAATGCAATCATCGCGGAGGTGGAAGATAAACTTGGATATGAGCGGCAGCCCCAGGTTGGATCTGATGATGCACTGAGCATGGAGGAGTGGAAGAAGCTGAGTGATTATGCCATGGAACGGAATATTGAGATCAGTCCGCTGGTCCAGGGATTGGGTCATGCCTCCTTTATCCTGAAACATGACCAGTATAAGGATCTTCGGGATGATCCGGAAAGTGACTGGGCGTTTAATCCCCTGAATCCTGAGACCTACAAGGTCCAGTTCGACCTTTACCTGGATGCCATGGAGGCGATGCCCCATGGCAGGTACCTGCATGTGGGCGGGGATGAGGTTCATACCACAGGACGGGGCAGTGGAAAAACAGAGCTGGAGCTGCAGCTGACCTGGTTAAATGAAGTATGCAGGTTTGCGGAAGAACATGGGCGCATCCCCATTTTCTGGGATGATATGCCCATCAAATATGCAGATCTATGGAGGCCCATGTTCAATACCAGTCTCTCAAGGGCAGAGGTGGACAGCATATGGGCAGCCAATGAACACAAACTATTGGAATCGCTGGATCTGTTCCCGAAAAACTGTATCTACATGCGCTGGAACTACAGCTCCCCTCAGGCGGAAGGCAACATCAAGGCCATGGAGTGGTTTTCGGAGCATGGATTACAGGTTATGGGTGCCACAGCCGGACAGACCCGCTGGGTGCTGATGCCACAGAATGAGAGTAACATGGAGAACATCAGCTCCTTTGCCAATACGTCCATTGAGAATGAGATAGATGGTTTGCTGCTTACCTTATGGGATGATGATTCACCCCATTTTGAACTCTATCAAAGGGGTATCCTGGCTTTTGCAGAGTACAGCTGGACCGGAGAGAAACGGAGCAGGGATGAGATTAAAGCTGCCTTTCGCCACAGGGAGTATGGCTCTTCCCTGACGGGGGAGGAGTATGCCTTTGTGGATAAGCTTGAGAAAATGGCAGGCTGGTGGAATAACTCATTGTTAAAGGGGAGGAGCCGCAATGGACTTCAAAGTATGGGTGACCCGGTAGAGGAGGGGATCATTGAACTCCCTGTTCAGGATCGGAAAGGTGCCTGGAGCGAGAAGCATGAAGTGCGGATCGAAGCGGCCAGGAAAGTGATCAAGGATTGTGAGTCAGTGTCAGCAACCCTTTCAGTGATGAAGCAGGAAGCCATACGCAACCAGTACAGGTTGGAAGTTTACTCCCAGGTGAACGAGCTTATAAAGTTCTCAGCCCATTCAATACTTGCATTACATACATATGATATCGCTCAAAATGAGATTGAAGAGGCAGAAGCCCTCAGGCAGATTGAGGCTCTCCCGGGGGAATTCAGTGTTCTGAGGGAGGAGTTGGATCGAGTGTATGCAAAAACCAGGATGCTCATCAAACCTGAGAGTTATCTTCTTGACCAGGATCACCATCACCACCTGGCGAACCAGACTCGCTCGTCTGACTGGCTCTACACGGCCGAACTCTACTTCCTGGAGAAAACTGTCAAAAACATTTTAATCAGATAACATGAAAAATCAGACTTTTCTTTTAGTAATTGGCCTGCTGTGTATGGTCAGCATGCTCTCCCATGGTCAACAACAAGTAAACCTGCTTACTGAACTCCAGGGTAAACAGATTGAAGCTGTGAACCGAACCATCTCACCCTACGCGAACCTTTCGGGTGCTGTTGAAATGAATGCTGCTGAAGGAGGTGGATTGGGCGTTCTTAAGAATGTGGAATTTGAAACAGGGACCATTGAAGTGGAATTGCTGGGAGAGAATAGTCCGGGCAAAAGCTTCATTGGGATTGCTTTCAATATAGAGGATGAGGAGACCTTCGAAGCCATCTATTTCCGCCCCTTTAATTTTGTGGCCACCGAGCAGATCCGTAAAGTGCACATGGTCCAGTATATCCATCATCCAGAATTTACCTGGTATAAACTCAGGGAGACCCGTACCGGAGAATTTGAGAATGAAATAGCGGTCCCACCGGATCCGGATGACTGGTTTAAAGGCAGAATTGAAATATCAGAGAAAAGCGTTCAGGTCTATGTGAATGACATTGACGAACCTGTTCTTAAGGTTGACAGACTGACAACCACTGGAACTGCAAAAATCGGGCTCTGGACAGGTCATGGTTCCTCGGGAAGGTTCCGGAACCTGGTTCTGTTAAAAAAATAGAATCCTGCTATTTCAACTCCAGTTGTTGAATATCATCGGACCCGGCTCCGCGAATCTCCTTAAATAGGGCAATCATTTTCTCCAGTTTTTCCGGATTGGATTCTGCCAGGTTATTCTGTTCGCCCGGATCTTCCTCAAGGTTGTAAAGCTGGTATACATCCGAGTTGCCCAGTTCGATTTTGACCTTGGCGGAAACGGCCTGACCATCATATGGAGGAATCAGAACCCAATTCCCCTTCCTCAGGGCAGTTCTGGAAGTGGCTTCCAGGATCAGTTCATCTCTGCCCATGTCACTTTTACCCATCAGAACATCCAGCATCGCCTCACTGTCCTGTCCCCTCGCCTCGCTGCCCACCAGGGTGGCCAGTGATGAAAGCAGGTCCACCTGCGATATTATGGCATCAGAAACCCCCGGCTCTATCATACCTTTCCAGAAGGTGATAAACGGTACCCGGGTTCCTGCCTCGAAGAGGCTGTACTTGCCTCCCCTCAAAACACCTGCCGGCGTGTGGTTTCCGTTCCGGGTATCTGACTCATCGTAGTAGCCGTCATTGAGCACCGGACCATTATCGCTGGAGAGAATGATCAGGGTGTTTTCCAAAAGTCCCTCAGCTTCCAGTGTTTTGATAAACTCACCTATGCACCAGTCTGCCTCCACGATCACATCACCCCTTGCACCCAGATCAGTGCTTCCCACAAAGCGCCGATGAGGTGTACGCGGTACATGAGGTTGTTGCAGTGCATAATAGAGGAAGAACGGTTCATTTTTGTGTGTAATGATGTAGTCCTGTGCCCTTACCAGGAATGTGTCGGCCATGTTTTCATCCACCCATTTTGCTGATTCTCCACCCTTCATGTATCCGATCCGGGAAATACCGTTAATGATGCTGTTGAAGTGGCCATGGTGCCATTTCAGCTTTAACATCTCCGGATTCTCTTTTCCGGTGGGCTCACCTGGAAAGTTCTCCTTGTAGCTTATTTCTATCGGATCGTTGGGATCCAGTCCGACCACATGTCCGTTCTGAATATAAACAGTGGGTACACGGTCCTGGGTCGCTGCCATAATGAAAGCCTCTTCAAACCCCACCTCATAGGGTCCGGGTCCAATCCTGGTATTCCAGTCCACCACTCCATCACCAAGTCCGAGGTGCCATTTCCCCACAATCCCTGTGTGGTATCCTTTGGCTTTAAGCATCTTCGGCAGGGTAATTTGCTCAGTGTCGATGATCAGCGGGGCAGTTCCCGGAAGGATTTTCGCGTTTACATTCCTCCAGGGGTAGACACCTGTAAGCAGAGCAAACCGGCTGGGTGAGCAGGTGGCTGAGGAGGCGTACCCGTTGGTGAAGCGTATGCCATCTCTAGCCAGCCTGTCAATATTAGGTGTCTTTATCTCGCTGGCCCCATAGGCTCCCACATCACCATAGCCAAGGTCATCAGCATATATGATTACAATGTTGGGTTGTGTTGCAGCAGCCTCACTCTCTGGTGAAGTGCCACAGGATGCAAGGAGATTGATAGCTGCAAGTAGGGCAGGGAGATTGAATATTTTCATATGAAGATGATTTTGATTCGGGATTCTGTAATAAAGTTCTGTTTCAGGATTCCAATTTAAGAATAAATGATTCCAAAGGTTTGATATCCACTAATATTTTTGCGGATCCTTCTTTGACGGTCAGTTCCGGGGTTTCGTCGCTGAAGTCCCTATACATCTTTTCCTTTTTTTCCCAGTTTATACCTCTGTTTCAGTGATTGTCCGGCGAAGACCAGACCTGAACAAGCTGTTAATACGGCTACGCTTATCAGGATGATTGCCAGCCTTCCCCAATCTTCCCCAATGGCTTTTCGTAGTTCAATATAGCCGAACATTGCCCTGATCCATTCGGCTCCGCCAATCAGAAGCAGCAGTTGAATGCTCCTGGCTGCCCATTTTTCCTTTACCAGGAGTAGCATGGGAACAGCAAAACTTAAAATGACCAATGGAAACAGACCCGATCTTAAGAAGTGAGCGGCAAGCAGTCCATATGAGAGGAGGACAGGAAGTAATCTGATGAAGTTCATCCTGCAAATATAACTGTTCTGTCCCTAAGTGATCCGCAAGATGATGGGAACATCAGGGCCATGGAATAGTGTTTAGAACAGTGTCTGCCAGTAATGGGAGCTCGACAGGCTGACAGTGCATATGATGAAATCTCAAAATTCCTGAGATCCATTGGCCTGTTCAGGGGCCTCAGGGATGTATAGGAGGCATATTATTAGTAAAGGAGTCTTTCCTGATTTGTATGTAATCAGGTA
>JAAEOI010000384.1 GCA_024244665.1 Bacteroidota bacterium
GGGAGGCTCCCAACAAGGCTCAGCAAACCATGTTTATCCAGATGCTTGGTGCCAATGTAAACCTGGGAAATATTGCCCCCAACGAGGTGGTATCACTTGAAGCATTGCGGTGCGGCATGCGGGGTGATACATTTTTTGATGTTTTACCTGAGGAGTTCCACTCCAGAAAACTGTAATATATTGAAACGTAATTTAAAACAATACCTGCTCATTGCTCTTCGGGGTATGGGAATGGGTGCAGCCGACGTGGTTCCGGGGGTTTCAGGAGGCACAATAGCATTTATAACCGGAATCTACGAGGAACTGGTTGATTCAATTAAGAACATCAATTTGGAGGCTCTCAGGCTTCTCTTTACCGGACGCTGGAAATCGCTGTGGAAACAGGTGAACGGCAACTTCCTGTTAGCAGTATTCGGTGGTGTATTCATCTCTGTTCTTTCACTCGCAAAGCTCCTGGAGCACCTTCTGGAGAACCATCCTATACTGATCTGGTCCTTCTTTTTTGGACTGATCCTGGCTTCTGCATATGCAGTCTCGAAGAAGATAAGGAAGCGGGAATACGTTCATGTGGTGGCACTGGTTAGCGGAATCGGGGTGGCTTTCTATATCACCAGTGTAACACCTGCCACCACAACAAGTGCATCATGGTTTGTGGTGCTTTCGGGCGGACTTGCGAGTTGTGCCATGATACTGCCCGGCATCTCGGGCAGCTTCATCCTGCTGCTCCTTGGGAAATATGAGTTTGCACTTCAGGCGGTAAATGAGCGCCTGATTCTGGACCTCTTACTGCTTGGAGCCGGAGCGGTAGTTGGGCTGATCCTCTTCTCTAACCTGCTTTCATGGCTGTTGAAAAAGTATCATGATATTACCATTGCGGTGCTGGTTGGATTCATGATTGGCTCCCTCAATAAAATCTGGCCCTGGAAAGAGACCGTTAAAACTATTATCCTTGATGGTGAAGTAAAGCCACTTATTGAAAAAAACATACTTCCCTCCCTGAGTGATTCGGGAGATATGGTTTGGCTGGCTATTTTGATGGCAGCTGTGGGCATTGCCCTGATCGTATTGCTGGAACTTGTTCTTTCAAACAGGGAGACACAATAGCTCCACGCACTGAGCACTGAGCACTGACCACTGAGAACTGAGCACTGAGAACTGACCACTGACCACTGAGCACTGAGCACTGACCACTGACCACTGAGCACTGAC
>JAAEOI010000385.1 GCA_024244665.1 Bacteroidota bacterium
AGGCTCAGCCTTAACCACCTTTGCTACAGGCTCAGCCTTTAGTTTGGGCGCTACTTTTGGTGTGGGGGCTTTGGGCTTCTCCGGTTCTGCTACTTTCTTTTTGGTTGCAGTTACCACACTGAATTCGGACTTTCTTTTACGGGGCCTGAGCACACCGTAACTTCCACTGAAGAGTTTTCCCCTGCGTGTTTTTCTATCACCTTTTCCCATTGTAAGATTGTTAGTATTGGAATGTCAATATAAGAAAAATTGAGAGGCTAAGCAACCAGGCTACTCAGCAGGGATGAAATGGAGTGATACTGAGTTTACACAGTGCCTCCTGTTTTTGTCTGTAAAACCCTCTCCCAGGAAGAGATGTCCCAGGTGTCCGCCGCAGTTGGTACAGAGGATCTCGGTTCTTTGTCCGTCCGCATCAATTTTCTTATCAACTGCCCCCTCGATTTCATCATCGAAGCTGGGCCATCCGCAATGACCCTCAAATTTATCGTCCGACCGATAAAGCGGTGCAACGCACCTTTTACACACATATACACCGGTTTCATTGTGATCCACATATTGACCTGTCCAGGCTTTTTCTGTGCCCTTATCCAGGATCACAAATGCCTCAAATTCTGTAAGTTTATTGTATTCCACAATTTTTTTCTGCTGAGTGCTATCCTCCGCATATAGCGATGCAGACATAACAAGCATGCAGCACATGATTATTGATTTCATGGGATATCATTTTTTAGATAACACCGGGAAGAGGGAAGGGTTCATGGCATATGCTGGCGGAAGTTAAATCCAGGTGCAGAGGAGCATCACTGCCAGTGCCCCGGAATAGGCTCGCCACAGTCATAACAGGTGCCCTCACTGATTTTCATGCTGTTGATCCTGTAGCCTGAACGTTCAACCAGTGTTGTTCCGCATCCGGGGCAGATTGTGTGGGCGTCATTACTGCCCGGTACATTGCCTATGTAGCAGAATTTCAAGCCCTCAGATAGTGCTATCTTTTTAGAAGCTTCAAGTGTCTTTACCGGTGTTGGAGGGAGTCTCTCAAGTTTGTGCTTAGGATGAAACCTGCTGAAATGGAGGGGGGTGCCTGAAAACTCATTTTCGGCCAGCCAGCCACACATTCTCCGGATCATATCCAGATCGTCGGTCCATGAAGGAACCACAAGGTTGGTGATCTCCAGCCAGACTCCCTCGTCTCTCAGGGTTTTTAAAGTATTCAGCACCGGCTCAAGTTTCCCAGCATTAAGTTTCAGATAGATGGAATCGTCCATAGATTTCAGGTCGATGTTGGCGGCATCGATTACGCTGCACATATTCAGAAGGGGCTCCTGGTGGATGTATCCTGCCGAAACCAGTACATTCCTGATCCCTGCCTCCCGGGCTATTTTGCCTGTCTCGAAGACATATTCGTACCAGGTAATGGGTTCAGAGTAGGTATAGGCAATGCTATGGCAATTATATTTAAGAGCTTGTTTAACAACCTGATCAGGCATTAGATCGTAATTCTGTGTCTCCTCTGGGGAGGATTGGGAGATGGTCCAGTTCTGGCAATTGAGACAGGCCAGGTTACAGCCGGCAGTAGCAATGGAAAAAGCATCCGATTCAGGGTAGAAGTGGTAGAGTGGTTTCTTTTCTATGGGATCCACATGAATCGCACATGGATTCCCGTATGCAATTGTATGGAGTTTCCCGCTATATACCCTGCGGTTGTGGCACTCACTCAGTTCACCCTCCTTGAGGGTGCATTCATTGGGGCAGATCTGGCACCGTACCCCTTTGGGGGTTTCAACCTGGTACATCGCCTCACGGCTCCATTTCCAGGGCTTATCAGGGCCTCGGGCTAAGATACTTCCCGGAGAAAGCAGTGTACAAGCTGATCCGCACAACCCGGTTTTCAGAAAGGTTCTTTTATCCATCACCGTAGTTTTAATACTCCCCGGACCAACAGGCTGAGGCCGGTGGCCAGGTTAATACAGAAGAACAATATAAAGGTATTGCTTACACCGATCAAGGGAAGGAGGAAAAGCACAGGTATAAAAGTACCCAGGGCAGCACCGGTCAGATCCGCGCTGTAGAGCTCTCCGCGTATGCCTTGAGTAAGCTCCTTTTTAATTCCGGCCCCCATGGCATAGACCGATCCAACTACCATTCCAGGTACGAAATTGAGCAGGCCCAGGATTATTTGACCTGAGAGATGTGAGTCAAAAAGCCACCCGGTTCCGGGGAGGATGAACCCGCCAAGGGCCACCAGGGCCATGATCATAAGCAATCCGGTGAGTTTAGTCATTGAGGCTTTTTGCCGTGCCCGTTTCCCGGTGATGGTTCCGGCCACAATACCCGCCATAAAGAGGGTGATCATCATGGGTGCCACCATGTAGGCAAATCCGTAAAATGACTGGACCACCATGATCAGTATGATCTGGATTCCGGCGCCCGTAAAACCGGTGATGTACATGGCTCGTTTTACAGGGGTGTAGCGAAATAAAAGGAAGAGGAAGAGCAGTGCGGAGAGGATCCCTGTAAACCTTGTGGAGTGACTGCCGTATTTTGATTCAATGCCAGTGAGTGTGGCAAAAAAGAGCCTGGGCCACAGGTCGCTGTTGATCTGCGGATTCTCTTGCTGAATACGCCCGAATAGCTGCTCACTGTCGAAGCGGATGTGATTTGCATCCAGGTAGTCGGGGTGTACATAGGTGGTCTGGATCTGCCGCCGGAGCACCATGGCAGGAAAGTCAAGAGAGAGTTCCCGGTCGGAGGCAAGGAAATAGGTGGAGGTTCCGGGAACAATCACCACATGGGCAAACAGCTGTTCCATTGTGTTGTAGTTAATGGCCAGTAAGCCGATTCCTTCCTCATTAACATAGTTATCTGAGGTGCTTAGTTGCATGCAGAAGATCCCGCCGGGCGCAAGGTGCTCTTTTACCATGCTGTAGAACTCAAGTGTGAAGTAGCGGTTCCATCCTATGGTTATTGGGTTGGAGGCTGAGGAGACCACAATATCGTATTGCACATCCTCTGCCTGCATCAGCCATCTCCGGCCATCCTGCGGAATGAATCTGAGTTCCTCCGGCTGACTTCCTGTAAAATGGGTTTTTCCCATCCGGTAGATCCATGGATTGGCTTCGCAGTAATCGATCCGTGCGGGATTATATTTTGATGCTTCGGCAATATGACCGGATAAGCCTCCCCCCAGCAGCAGGAAAGACTCAGGGCCCGGGTGCTGCAGCGCAGGGAAATGGACCGACTCCTCGGCCCCGGTCAGATCGGATGAGCTGATCACTGGGTTGCCGTCCATAAATGCGGTTACCTGATCATCCCTCAGTGAGAAGGTAAGGTTCCCGTATGGCGTATCCCTGGTCTCAAGAACCTTCTCATCCCTGTACCTCAGCTCCTCCAGGCTGTTTTGAAACTGAGTAGGCAGGGAGAGGATAAATAATACAATGGAGCTCAGCAAAAGAATAATCCTCCATGCGGGCCGGGCAGGGTATCTGAAGAGTAGTACAACAGCCAGGGAGGTAGTCATGAACAGGAAGGTCAGGAGCTGAATATTATTCAGCAGGTGCACCAGTATCACTCCGAAAAGGATGCCCCCTGCCACCGATCCGATGGCATCTAGCCGGTATGGGGATGCTCCTGTTTTATGATGCTCCACCCTGCCTGAAACATATCCAAACAGAAAGCCTGAAACCCCAGTAAACAGTGCTGATAGGATGAGCATGCAGATTGTTGTATCCAGCAGTCCAGCTTGCACTCCCGGAAGAAACAAGAACCTGCCGGTCAGGATCAGTGCCAGGTAAACCAGCAGTGGGAGCAGGCCCAGCAGAACCAGGAGAAGGCAGAGCCGTTGTTGTGGAATTTTGACCCTGTACATGGCACCCAGACTGGCTCCCCGGGCAGTAAGGATCATCCATGCAGCCAGGAAAATACCGATCACCAGTTCATTCCCATGAAAGCTTTTGATAAACTCCCGGAGCAGGACTAGTTGAGCCAATATGCTGATGTATCCAAGCAACAAAAAGAATGAGCTTTCCTGGAGTCGGCTGAATGGGAGGCTCAGGGGAGACCGGGGGGTGGAGGGAGAGATTCCGGCTGCGGGTCCAGGGGATGATGGCTTTCGCTGGCTATAATAACGAAGGTGCCACAGCAGGTGGAAGAGGGCCACAAGGGCGAACCCGATGCCGCTGTCCACATGCCATTGCATCACATCTTCGATCCAGGAAACATTCAGTTTATAGTTGACTTTGACAACCAGAAGAAGGCCCAGCAAGGCTGTGGATAAAAAGAAGAGCAACAACAGGGTATTCCAGAATTTCCGGTGGCTCTGCAGGGTGAGCAGGTGCTTGCGAACAAACAGCAGGCTTATGAAATAAGAGACCAGGAGGAGCGCCCCAATGGAGAGCAGATGATAGGGGCCGGGGGTCATTTCTCCCTTTTATTATCAAAAATGATTGCCTCATAAATATAAAGGTCGGCCTCTTTCCAGCCATCCCAGCCGATACCCGCCTTATCCCTTGCGCAGTGACCCAGGAAATCCTCGGTGGTCCAGCCGGTATCGTCGGCCACCTGCGGCAGGAATGTTCCGGAATTGCTGCCTTTCTTCATGTAAATACCGTGCCGCCCCAACTCAAACTCATCAACGGAGCTGATCTTCCTTAAGGGAGTCAGAACCGATATTTCAATTTCAATATACTTTAGCTCAGGCTCTTCCACAGGGGCAAACCTGCCATCCCGGGTGGCTGCAGCTATGGTCATTCCCTCAACCACGGCATAGAGAGGATCTGTCGGAGAGAAATTTCCGACGCAACCCCTGAGCCTTCCTCCCATGTACAGGCTTACAAATGCACCGGCAGGCACCTTCAGTGAAGGTGAAAGAGTACCGGGATCGAGTGCGGCCAATTTCCCGGTTTTGATATATGATTCAAGTGTGGAACGGGAAAGAGCCAGGAGCTGCTTCTTCTCCGCCTCGTTTAAACCGTAGGGACGCTCTTCTGCCGGTTTTTCTGAACCTGCAATGGCCCAGTACCCCACCACACGCTCCTTATCGCCGATCTTTGAATCGCCCGAGTTGCGGTATAGCACCCTTGAGAGTTCCAGGTTGGGCATCCGGTTGGCCATATAGAGCATGGTCATGATGGAGCTCCATCCACAGCTGGGCGTGGAGAGGTTGGTGATCGAGCGGTTGTTGTTGTTTTTGAGTGCGTTGTAAAACTTTTCAGGGTCTTTGGTCAGAATCGCCTCACCGGTGATTTGATCAATGCGTTTGGCGTCCTGGTAGGTGGGGTAGTGGGAGAAGTCGGAGCTGATAATGAAGAGGTTCCCGGGCGTGAACCATGGCACAAGTGCTGCCGCAAGATCCCTTGCACCCGACAGTGAGGAGGTGCCCATGACAAGCGGTACAATGGGAGGAAGCTCATTGAAGTGGTACTGCAGGAAGGGAATCTGTACCTCGATACTGTGTTCACGGTCGTGCGCTTTTGCATTGTACACAATGTTTTTATTCCCCTCGATGAGGGCCTGTGCAATTTCCCGGTTGACCCTGGCTTCACCCAGAGGAGTGATGTAGTTCCCGGCCGAATAGACAGAAACGCCGCTAAACTGTTCCCGGTGTGACGAAGCAATAATAAAGATGTTGTCGTAACGGGCATCCTTTGGAATGGTTTTATACCCGGAAGCAGCCACGATCCCGGAGTATTCGTATCCGGCATGTGGAACAATGAGTGTCTGCACTTCTCCCTGGATCCAGCCCGCTTTTGCTGCTGAAAAGAGTTTTTTGAGCTGGGATTCAAGGGCAGAACGCTGAGCTGGGTAAAATGTACCTGCAAATGCAGGTTGCCTGTTGACCGGGGCAGGGAGGTCCTGTGCAGAACGATCCTGGCATGTTCCATTGTTGGAAAATAACAGCAGGAATGCCATCAATGATAACAGGATTAACAGTTGTTTTCTCATCGCATCTTTGGCTTATCATCCATATTTGAAGAAATCCCGGTATTCACGGTAAAATGCTTCCAGTTTCATCATGTTATCATACATGAACTGGTGAGCTGAATGCCAGGTGTCGCTGTTGTATATATCAACTCCCTCTTTCTGAAGGTAGATACGGCTCACCGATTTCCCGTTTTCCCGGGTGTACTCCAGTTCCCAGATCATGGGTGACTTCATAGCATCTTCCATTACTTTTTGAACCGATTCCAGTTTTTCGTAAAGCTCGATTCGTTTGTCCATATTCCTGGTCTCCAGGTCAATCCCCACCTGGGCCACCTCCCTGTCCACATGGAAACGAAGGTTGAGTGCCTTTACCCCGGTTTGAGTCAGGAGCCAGTCACCCGGCAACCTTTTCGCCGTTCTCCTGCGGGTGGAGATGGCTTTGAACTGACCCCAGAACTCTTCTCTCAGTTGTTTTGCTTCTTCTTTTGAATACATAATACCGCCTAGCTCTGCAATTTACTTAATTCTCCATATATTCGGGCATGCACTTTGACTATGACTACATCATTGTAGGATCGGGCTTCGGAGGATCGGTTTCGGCCCTTAGACTCACAGAAAAGGGATATAAAGTACTGGTAATTGAAAAGGGGAAAAGGTGGGAACATTCCCAGTTTCCGGAAACCAACTGGAATCTGCGAAGATGGCTCTGGCTGCCCATATTTCTTTTCCGGGGGATATTCAAGATGACCATCATGCGCCATGTGGGCATCCTCAGCGGAGTGGGTGTGGGGGGCGGATCACTGATGTACGCCAATACCCTCCCCAGGCCGCGGGAGACCTTCTTTCATTCGGGAAGCTGGGCCGGACTGGCTGATTGGAAGGGAGAGCTGACCCCGCACTATGAGGAGGCTGAAAAAATGCTGGGAGCGATCGAGAATCCCGGACTCTATGATTCTGACGAAACCCTGCGTGCGGTGGCGTCAGAATTTGGCAAATCAGAGGAGTTCGAACCCACAAGGGTTGCTGTCTTCTTTGGCGAACCGGAGCAGGAGGTACCCGATCCCTACTTCGGCGGAGAGGGTCCAAGGCGCTCGGGTTGCAATCACTGTGGGTCGTGTATGACTGGCTGCAGGTATAATGCCAAGAATACCCTGGATAAGAACTACCTCTACCTGGCAGAAAAGGGAGGGGCGGAGGTGCTGCCTGAAAAAAAAGTCTATCGCATAGAACCGGTCGGGAGCAGCAATGGAGATGAGGGGTACCGCTTATGGCTTAAAGACTCCACCGGGATTCTAAAGAGAAAGAAACGCCTGACATCCAGAGGAGTGGTTCTTTCCGGCGGGGTGTTGGGGACGGTAAGACTGTTGCTTAATTTAAAAAATCGTTACCTGCCCGGATTGAGTGATCAGGTAGGAGCCGGAATCAGGACCAACAACGAGAGCCTGGCACTTGTCCATTCACGGAACAAAGAGAAGGATTTCTCCAGGGGAGTGGCCATCGGTTCCATTTTCCCTCCTGATGAAGATACCCACCTGGAACCTGTCCGCTACGGAAGCGGCTCCGGATTCTGGAAACTGCTGGGTGTTCCCCTGACCCATGGGAAGAGTATGGCGGGCCGTATCCTTAAACTTATTTGGAGCTTCATCAGCCGGCCCCTTCCCTGGTTTCGGGTCTGGTTCAGCAAGGATTTTGCGAAAGAGTCCATGATCCTGCTCTTCATGCAGCACCTGGACAGCACGCTGAGGCTGAAAAGGGGAGTGTTGAACCTGAGGAGTGTACTCTCCTCAGGACCAGCCCCGTCGGCCTTTATGCCCCTGGCTAAAAAGCTTGCTGACTCCACGGCCCGGGAGGTAGACGGAGCTCCGTTCGTGATGGTCTCCGAGGCCATACTGGGTACACCCCTCACGGCCCACATCCTGGGCGGATCTGTGATCGGGAAGGATGCAGAAAGCGGTGTCATAGATAAGAATCACAGGGTATTTGGATACAGGAACCTGTATGTGTGTGACGGTAGTGCCATTTCAGCTAATCCCGGTGTGAATCCGGCGCTCACAATCACCGCCATGACAGAAAGAGTAATGTCCAAAATCTCTTTAAAAGAATAGTTTTGTATATTGCTACGTGATCAATACACAGAAAATATGATGAATGAACGCAAACATCAGGCCTGGAACTTCTGGTCGGTTTTTGTCTTTTTTGGTGCACTTGCACTGGTAGGATACTTGCTGGATCAGAAAGGGATTGATATACGGGAACTGTCACTGAAAGAGGCGGTTCTGGTCATTTTGGGATCCTACCGGATGACCCGTATCCTGGTGTTTGAGAAGATACTCAAATACCTGAGAAATGCTCTGAAAAGAAGAAAGAATATCTATGTAATAGGTACCATACATTCGATCGTTACCTGTCCATGGTGTGCGGGGGTATGGGTTACGCTGATCATTATTGTATTCTATTTCCTGATTCCTTACGGGACGCTCCTGGTGTATGTTTTGGCCCTGGCAGGCCTGGCTTCCATGGTAATTCTTCTCTCCAACCTGCTGCATATGTTTACAGAACAGAAGCAGCGGATCCACCAAAACGAAAAGTATCCGGACAATGGCGACCTTTCCTGAGCTTCAGGATGGCTGCACCTAAAAGTTTAAAGGAAGAAAAGGGCCACACCACTAACCGAGATCAGGGCCCCGATGATCTCAATCGTTGATACTTTCTCCTTTTTCATCCGGATGGCAGGTAGGATGATCAAAACAGGGGTAAGTGCCATCAGGGTAGCTGCAACCCCCGTATCGGTATGCTGAACGGCCAGCAGAGAGAAGCTTACCCCAAGGAAAGGACCGGTGAAAGAACCAATGGTCATAGACTTCATGGCTTTCAGGTCTTTCAGTGCCCCGAACAGGTGCTTCCAGCGTTTAAAGAGGGTGATGACTATTGCAAAGCCTGCCACGCCTACCATGATCCTGATCTGTGTGGCCGAGAAAGCATCCATATCCTGCATCCCCTTCTTACTGAGTACCAAGCCGGCTGCCTGTCCAACGGCCCCACCCAATGCCAGCAGGCTTCCAAGCACAAGCGGCCCCATTTTAAGCGTTTTGCCGAAAGCTCCCTTTTTTATTTCCAATTTGGTCGACATCACCAGTACAATTCCAAGAAGGGTGATTCCCATGCCGAGGAATTCCACCCCGGAAAGCTTTTCCCCGAGAGTGATCCAGCCAATGAGTGCGGTGATAGGAGGGACCAGTGCCATGATCAGCATGGAGATGCGTGCCCCGATCATGATGAAGGCGCGGAAGAGGAACAGATCGCCCAGGACAAAGCCGATGAGCCCCGAAAGGGCTAGCCAGAACCACTGGTAGCCGGTGGCTGTGGGGAAGAAGCCGTCATTGAATATGGCATTGTAGATGGAGAGGAAAATGAGTCCGATGACAAGCCGGATCAGGTTCAGGGAGAGGGCTCCCACCCTTTTTCCGGCCGATTCGAATGCCATTGCTGTGACAGTCCAGCATACCGCAGTGAGTAGTGCGGCTATTTCACCCAGGTATTGTTGCAATGGTCAGGAATATTAAAAAGGCAAATATAGCTATTCGTAGCGTAATGCCTCCACCGGATTCCTGCGTGCGGTTCTGCGTGTCTGACCCAGGGTGATCAGGATTAAAGAGTCGCGTTCAGTGGTCCTTAAAATATTCCTGAAAGTCAATTCGTTGTGCTTTTTGTATGACGACAATTTCTACCGCACACCCAGGGCAGATATAGATCTCACAACCGGTGCAGGCAAAGCAATTGCTGCAATTCTGGTAGGCCAGGTCCCGCTCGAAAGAAGTCCCGCAATTGTGGCATAAAATGATCTTTATCATTTTATCCATAGAATAGACGTATCAATTTAAAATTCATAACACTGAGCACTGTATACTGAGCACTGTGTACTGAGCACTGTGTACTGAGTACTGAGTCCTGTCATCACCGGCTGTTACTGTATTTGACGATTAGTTTGTCATGCAGCCCGTTGTACATCTCAAGTACAGTTTCCATTTTACCTTTGGAGTAGTTAGTGAGGTAGTCAAGTGCCTTTTCGGGACTCTTTTTGTAGAGGGCAAGCGCCTCATTGTCAACATGATTGCGTTCTTCAAAAAGTGCATCTTCATAGGGATTACGCACTTCCCACACATCTTTTACCGCTTCCTGCCATTTCAGGTAGAGCAGGTTATCCACGAAGTCGATGGCCCAGCAGGCCGACTTGTTACTGTAGGTGGTTGGATCGAAGTTTTTGTAACACTCGGCCGTCTCCTGTGTACCCGCATAGATGGGGACATAGGGGCTGGTATAGGCGTTGTCGAGGAAGACCCAGTAAATGCCGCCGATGGGATCAGGGAGCCAGTCTCTGAGCTGAGCAATCATGCCATAATGACCCTGTGGCCGCGCCACATTCCTACGGTTGTTGATATCCAGCAGTTCACGCAAATCCTTGCTGGGGAAGGGGGTAGCCAGCGGGCTCTTTTTCATTCCCCCTTTTCCGTCGGGCACAAACCAGTCATAATCTTCGGTCTTGTCGTAAATAGTTCCTTCGAAGGTGGAGCGCTGGAAGGCCATCACATCCTGAACCGATATTAGGCGCTCAACCTTTACCGATGTGGGGTAGAGAGAGAGGGGCTCCACATACTGGATATACTGGTTGTAGCCCATCATATGGCCGCCTTCAAGGTATCTCTCAGGCCAGTCGGCATAGTTGGGAGCGTAGGTGCTGTAAAAGAGCCAGAGGCGGTTGGTGGCCCATTCGCGGAGCATGGGTGCGTATACCTCCTGCCATATAAAGGGCTTGCTGCCATTGGGATCGTACCATCCCTTATCAACTGCAAACTGCTTGAAGTTCTTTGAAAACATGAAATTTTCAGAGTCAGTCTCGTCCACCTCTTTGATAATGCTCCAATTGGCCACCACCAGTGCATGATCGTCGGGCACCCTCTGGGCTACCCAGATGGCTCCTGGCTCCCCGCTTTCCGGCTCCCAGTCATCTCCTACGCTGAAGATCTCGATAACCCAGATCTCTTCAGTGTCGCCTATAACCAGGGTCTCCGATTCTCCCACACAGGAGGGGAGGAAGCCGTAGGTACTCATGAGGTGGCCGATGAAAGCGGCAGCTTCACGGGCTGATGTATAGCGCTGCAGTGAAAACATCTGGGCTTGCTCCACGGTCATGATCTGTTTACATACAGCCAGGTCTACCTTCAGCTCTTCCCGCTGGCTTGTTGTGCTTTCGGCAATGGCCAGCTGGTGCTGGTTCATGTGTGGGTAGGCCGAATGAAAGTAGGTATAGGTCTTCTCCACCTGCGGAATTTCCCCGATCACATCCCCGAAATCGTCCAGTGGCCTGTGAATATCCTGGATTCCCCAGTAGACAGGTGCCATCTCTCCCTTTATATAGCCTTGGCCATGTACCACCCTGATACGGCTGTCGGCCCCGGCATCGGTATGTGAAACAATCACCGACCCGTCGGTCGATGCTTTTTTGCCCACTGCGATAATGGTACAGGGGTGCAGATCAGCTGCTGCCAACAGCAAAAGAGCGACTATTGAAACCCTCATGAGAGAAACATTTTGCATCATTAGAGAAGTTATTGAGTTATTATGACTGAAAATTACTATTTTGGATTCCAATTTAGGAAACATTCCTGAATAACCACTTTACCTAAAAAGATAGCCCGTTCATAAAATGAGCTGTCAATGTTATTGAATTATCTAATTATTGCCTTTCGCAACGCCTTGCGAAACAGGGTCTATTCGCTGATTAATCTCCTGGGGCTTGCCATTGGTATTGCGAGTTCGGTTATTATCCTTCTGTTCGTACTGGATGAGTTGAGCTATGACAGGCACAATGAGCACTTCGGGGATATTTACCGGATCTGTATCCGGGGAAAAATCCAGGGAAATGAGATTGCAGCAGCCCTTTCCAACGCACCCATGGGAGCGACCCTTAAATCCGATTATCCGGAAGTGGAAGAGTCTGCCAGGCTCTATACATTCGACGGAGATCCGGTAGTGAGGTATGGTGATAAGGTGTTCATCGAGGAGGATTTCTACTATGCCGATTCCACATTTTTCAATGTTTTTACAGCTCCGGTTGTCTTCGGTGATCCCAAAGGGCTGCTGAATCGTCCCAATACCATGGTACTCACAGAAGAGATTGCCAGGAAGTATTTTGGAGATGAGGATCCTGTGGGGAAACTGCTTACTGTTGGTGAGCGGGAGACCGAGTATGAGATCAGCGGGGTGGTGAAGGCTTTTCCTGAGAACTCCCATTTCCGGTTCAACATGCTGGGTTCCATGACATCCATTTATATAGCCGATGTAACACGCTGGCTGGGAAATAACAATTTCACCTACATCAGGCTACGGGAAAAGGCAGATCCTGAAGAGGTTGAATCACAATTCCCAAGTCTGGTTGCCCAGCATATGGGTACAGAACTTGAGGAGATACTGGGTCTGACCATTGAGGAGTTTTTTGCCGCCGGGAATACCTACGGTTACTATCTGCAGCCTTTGAAAGAGATTCATCTTGAGTCTGATTTGCAGTTCGAGATCAATCCTGGCGGGAGTAAATCCTCGGTCATTATCTTTTCGGTTATCGCCATCTTCCTGATCATTATTGCATCGATCAATTTTATGAACCTGGCCACGGCCCGCGGGGCAAAAAGAGCCACAGAGGTTGGAATCAGAAAGGTTGCAGGGGCAGATAAGCAACGACTTATAAGTCAATTTCTCGCAGAGTCTTTCCTGGTTACAATTGTGGCCCTGATTCTGGCCATCGTACTGGTGGAACTTTTCCTCCCGGGATTCAATAAGCTCTCCGGGAAAAGTTTAGAGCTTGATTCCATCAGACCGTGGCACCTTTGTACCGGACTGCTGCTGATCGGGCTGTTTGTGGGTTTCGCCTCGGGAAGCTACCCGGCCTTTTTTCTCTCTTCCTTTAAGCCGGTGGATGTATTGAAGAGCGGAGCCATGCGGGGGATCAGGGGAGCCGGACTCAGAAAGGTGCTGGTAACACTTCAGTTTGTTATCACTATTGTACTGTTTATCTGCACCTTAATCGTGAACGGGCAGATGAAATATATACAGGTGAAAGACCTGGGATTTGAAAAGGAGAACCTGGTGATCATTGACCGGACCTATGTACTGGATAACCAGACAGAGGCCTTCAGACAGGAGCTGTTGAAGAATCCCTCCATTCTGCAGGCCACTTACTCCAGTGCTGTTCCCGGTGGATTGATCGGCGATAATGCCTACCTCCCTGAGGGGGCCGGATCGGATGAAACACATGCCATCAATAACATGTGGACCGACTGGCATTTCAAAGAGACCTATAGACTTGAGCTTATTGAAGGAAGGTGGTTCCAGGAGGGTAATCCCACCGATTCAACTGCACTGATCCTGAATGAATCGGCTGTAAAGGCACTCAGTTTTGAGGATCCCCTTAGTAAGCGGCTATATACGCAGTTTGGTGATGATGTGGAAAGCCCCAACCAGATCATCGGGGTGATTAAAGATTTTCATTTTCAATCGCTTCACCAGGAGGTGCGTCCCCTGGTCCTCCAGTTCATCGATAACAACCAGTTCCAGCTTTCGGTCCGTATCAGTGGCCGTGAAACTGCTAAAACACTGGAATATATCCAGAAGACCTGGACCTCATTCAAGGAGCAGCAGCCCATCCACATGACCTTTCTGGAGGAGGACCTTGCCGAACTTTATAATAATGATGAGAAGGCTGCAACAGTATTTTCCATATTCTCGGTTTTGGCCATCTTTATTGCTGCTCTTGGGTTACTCGGACTCGCATCATTCAGTGCAGCCCAACGTACCAAAGAGGTTGGGATCCGCAAAGCCATGGGTGCTTCAATTCCCGGTGTATTGTTCACCCTCTCGCAAGAGTTCATATGGCTGATCCTCATTGCTACTCTGGCAGCATGGCCACTGGGTTATTTCATTATGAAGGGCTGGTTGCAGGATTTCCCTGTTCGAGTTCCTATTGAGCCCCAGGTATTTATCATCAGTTCCCTGCTTGCATTTTTCATTGCTGCAGCAACAGTGCTCCTGCGAGTTTACCAGGCCGCCTCCATGAACCCAGTATCTTCACTCCGGTACGAATAGAAATCCATACATGTTCAGAAACTACATTTTTGTTACCTTCCGCAACCTCTATAAAAACAGGGTTTTTGCCCTGATCAACATCTTTGGACCTGGCATTGCCATATCCATTTGTATTGTGGCCTACTTCAACCAGATGTTCGTGTACGATTTTGACCGATTTCTTGAGAACTTCGATGAAATATCTCGGACGGACTTAAAAGTTATATCTCTGTGCAGAATGAGGTCAACGAGAGCTTTGTTATTTCAGGATTTAACATCGTACCCATGGAGGAGGTGAAGCTGTTCTTACAGGAGGTATACTATTCCATGGCTGTGAGGACTAATAGTGAAAATCTGCTTGAGGTATGAATGAGTGAGTGCAGCGAGGGGTACCACAACTCCTTCGGCAGAATAAATTCTGCTTATATTGTTAATTGGTGTTTTATAAGTGCAGTATCGTTTTCATAATGTAACTTGTATCAATTCATGTTGGTCACACGTCTAACGAGCATACTAAAATAGAAGATATGATTCGGAATTACATTGTAGTCGCGTTAAGAAACCTCTGGAGGCACCGGGGGTATAGTCTGATAAATGTTCTGGGCCTGGCTATCGGTCTCGCCAGCAGTATTTTGATCCTGCTCTATGTGATCAATGAACTCACCTACGACCGCTTTCATGATAAATCTGACCAGATCTACCGGGTCTGGATATCGGGCAGCATGCCGGCTACAGAGATGCGCCATGCAGTAACATCTCCCCCCATGGCCGAAACCATGCTGAATGATTACCCGGAAGTGGAGCAGACTGTGAGGCTGAGACTGTCAGGAGGATGGCTGGTGAGGACCGGGGACCGGATCTTTCATGAAACACAGGAGGACTTCATTTTTGCCGATTCCACTTTTTTCGATGTGTTCAGTTTTGAATTGCTGAGGGGTGATCCCAAATCCTGTTTGCGTGATCCCAGGAGCATTGTACTGTCGGAGGAGTATGCGAAAAAGTATTTTGGTGACGAGGACCCCATCGGCCAGACTCTGAAGATTGAGCAGGACACCAACCTTTCTGTCATCACCGGTGTAATGGAGGACTTCCCGGTCAACTCTCATTTTCATTGTAACATGATCGGATCACTGAATACACTTGACAGGAGCCTGAACACCAACTGGGTGAATCACAATTTCCACACATACGTGGTTTTGAAAGAGGGCACCGATCCGGTTGAATTCGAGGCCCGCATGCATGAAATGGTGATTAAGTACGTGGGGCCGATTGTGGTGCAGTTTTTGGGAATTGATCTGGACAAGTTTGAGGCGGCCGGCCATTCCTATGGGTACAGGCTCCAGAAGCTGACCGATATACACCTGCATTCGGATCTTCAGTATGAGCTGGAGCCCAATGGGAATCCAATGTACGTTTATATTTTCCTGGTGGCGGCGATCCTGATTCTGGTTATTGCGGGAGTGAATTTCATGAACCTGGCCACTGCCCGCTCCACCGTCAGGGCACGCGAAGTGGGACTCCGGAAGGTGGTGGGGTCCAGGCGATCGCAGCTAATCTCCCAGTTCCTCACCGAATCGGTTTTGCTCAGCCTGGTTTCCATGTTGGTGGCCCTTGTACTGGTTTCCCTTTTGCTCCCCAAATATAACAACCTGATCCAGTTAAGTCTTGTCTTCGATATTTTCAGCAAGAGCTGGATCATTCCCCTTTTGATTCTTTTTGCCCTTTTTGTGGGTATTGCGTCAGGTAGCTACCCTGCATTTGTACTGGCCTCCTTTAAACCTGCGGCGATATTCAGTTCAGAGAAAAAGGCTGCATCCAGAAAGAGTTTTTTGAGAAGTATGCTTATCGTATTTCAGTTCACAGTGACCATTGTGATCCTACTGGGCACTATTGTTGTGAACCGGCAGCTTCACTTCATGCAGAAAAAGGAACCCGGTTTTGGGAAGGAGAACCTGTTGCTGGTAAAACGGTCCGATGTGCTTAAGCAAACAATTGATGCTTTCAAAGAGGAGATTGTTCAGCACAACAACGTGATTGCTGCTGCCAATACAACCCATGTCCCGTCTAACCAGTTTTCAGATAATGTGCATTGGCTGGAGGGAAGAGACCGGGGTGAGATATCCACACTGGCCTCATGCTTTGTGAGTTATGATTTTGGGAAGGCCATGGGCCTGGAGTTGGTGAGCGGGAGGTTTTTCGATCCCAACATGCCATCCGATTCCTCGGCCGTTGTGATAAATGAAGCGACTGCAAGGGCACTTGGGATTGAAGATCCCCTGAGCACCAGGTTTGTCCAACCCGGAGAGAACGGTGAGGAGGACTTTTTCATGCCCATCATTGGCGTGGTACGGGATTTTCACTATGAATCGATGCAGAGTGAGATTAATCCTGTGGTGCTCCATTTTATGAGGGGTAACTACGAAGGTGTTTTAACCATTAAGCTGGGTGATGGAAACAAGGCTGAGACCATTAGCTTCCTTGAACAGAAATGGAGCGAATTCAACTCCGAATATCCTTTTGAGTATTTCTGGATGGACGAACAGTTTGATAAGCTGTTTGATACAGAGCGCCGGACCAGTCAGATCCTGGGAATATTTTCATTTCTCAGTATCTTCATCACCTGCCTGGGCCTGCTGGGCCTGATCTCCTATACCACTACCCAGCGAACCCGTGAGATAGGTATCCGGAAGATCATGGGTGCATCAGTCAAAATCGTAATGCGCTTGCTCTCCAGGGAGATGATAAACCTGCTCAGCATTAGTGCTCTGATATCAATTCCAGCCTTTTTTGGAGTCAGGGCTTGGCTACAGCGTTTTGCCTATCATATTAATTTCCAGGTAGGTATCTATTTTTTGGTCCTTGGAGCTGTAGTGATCACGATTCTCATCCTGGCCATGGCTACCGTAAGTTTTCACTCATACCGGGCTGCCACTGCGAACCCGGCCGATAGCCTGAGAGTCGACTAAAATCTGTCTCATATTAATACACGATTTAAACTAAAAACCAATCAAACATGTATTTAAGATCAATTGTCATTCACATGGCAGCCGCCTTATTCCTTGTCAATATCGGTACATTGGCACAGGATTCTGAAGAGAATCGCCTGGAATTTGAACTGCAAATCCAGTCAAAATTCCTGAACGAGGAGCGAACACTGACCATTGCTCTCCCTGATGGCTATTACGCTTCAGAAGACAATTACCCGGTTTTCTACCTCCTGGATGGAAGAACACACTTTCAACATTCGGGTGGAGCAGTCAATTTTCTTTCACAACGGGGTATTATTCCGCAAGTAATCCTTGTTTCGGTTCATAACATCGACCGGAACAGGGATTTCTCACCGGTTCATGATGAGAGAATTCCCACCTCGGGAGGAGCTGATAAGTTTCTTGATTTCATGGAGAAAGAGGTACCGTCAGCCTTGAAGGAAAAATTCAGGATCTCAGATTATTCCCTGCTGATGGGACACTCATTCGGTGGCACTCTGGCAGTTCATGCACTGAATACCAGGCCAGGGCTCTTTGATGCTTTCATTGCTGTCAGTCCCTACCTGCATTTCAAGGAGAATTATGTGATCAAAGAGGCCGGGAACCTGATAAAACCTTTTAAGAAAGGGGGGAAATCAGTTTATGTAACCGTAGGGGATGAGCCTGAATATTTTGAACCCATCAATGGTTTTTTACAGATTATTGAAAGCAGGACAAAAGGAACAGTTGACTACAAGCTTGAAAAAATGCCCTCGGAGACCCATGGTACGGTCCCCTACATCAGTATTTTCAATGGATTGAGATTTGTATTCTCTGACTGGGCTGTAAGTCCCGAAACTTTTCAATTGGGAATGGAAGCCATTGATGCCCATGTGGCCAAGACATCGAAAAAATACGGTCTTCAGGTCAAGACCTCCGAACTCATGATCAACCAGCTGGGTTATGCTCATCTTCAGAAGAATGAGATGAAAAAGGCGATTGGAATCTTTTCGGAAAATGCAAAGCGTCATCCAGGTTCGGCCAATGTGTATGACAGTCTGGGTGAGGCCTATGAAATAGATGGCCAGCTGAAAATGGCAGAGAAGAATTACCAGAAGGCCTGTGACGTGGGAGGTATGTGGGGTGACCCAAACTACCCGGTGTATGTAAAGAACCTTCAAAGGGTCAGAAAGGAGCTTGAGAAATAAAATCCCTGCCGCATGCCAATCATGATTGTCAATAACTAAGTGATATTCCATTCGGTAAACTGGAAAGGTATACTAGAATTAATTCACATCTTTATTGATGTGACTCCGGACTATTCCACAGCACGCAGGAAATCATATAAGATACTTCAGCAAACCAGAAATCAGCTATGGCAAAACACAAGGACATTGAGAAGGTATTAATAATTGGATCGGGACCTATTATTATTGGACAGGCATGTGAGTTTGACTATTCAGGAACACAGGCTTGCAAAGCGCTGCGTTCCATGGGGTATAAGATAGTTTTGGTCAATTCGAATCCTGCCACCATCATGACAGATCCGGAGATGGCCGATGTGACTTATATCGAAGCACTCAACGAATATGCCTTAACTGAAATCATCAAAAAGGAAAGGCCTGATGCCTTGCTTCCCAACCTGGGTGGACAGACGGGCCTTAACCTCTCTTTATTGCTGGCAAAAAGCGGTATCCTCGAGTTTTATGGTGTAAAGATTATTGGCGTAAATATAGATGCTATAGAAAGGGGAGAAGACCGGACAGCCTTTAAGGAAACCATGAATCGACTGGAAATTGAAATGCCAAGGAGCAAGGCTGTGAACACTATTGCTGAAGCTGAAAAAGTAGCTGATGATCTGGGCTATCCGGTTGTGATAAGGCCTGCATACACCATGGGTGGTACCGGTGGGGGCATTGTCTTCAATATTGAGGAGTTGCGGACAATTGTAAACAGAGGATTATCTGCCAGCATTGTGAATCAGGTGTTGGTTGAAGAATCGGTCCTGGGTTGGGAAGAGCTTGAACTAGAGGTGGTCAGAGACGCAAAGGACCAGATGATCACTGTTTGTTTTATCGAAAACGTGGATGCCATGGGTGTTCATACAGGTGATTCATTTTGTACTGCCCCCATGTTAACTATTGCCCCTGAACTTCAGAAACGACTTCAGAAATATGCCTATGATATTGTTAGAGCTATCGAAGTAATTGGAGGTACTAACGTTCAGTTTGCTCATGATCCTGCAACAGGAAGGGTCGTTGTGATAGAGATCAATCCGAGGACATCCCGTTCGTCGGCACTTGCTTCAAAAGCGACAGGATTTCCTATTGCTCTGGTTTCAGCACTTCTTGCCGGCGGACTGAGCATGGATGAGATACCTTATTGGCGCGACGGAACCCTTGAAAAATATACTCCCTCAGGGGACTATGTGGTTGTGAAATTTGCACGATGGGCTTTTGAGAAATTTGATAACCTGGAGGATAAACTGGGTACTCAGATGCAGGCAGTTGGTGAGGTAATGAGCATTGGAAAGAATTATAAAGAAGCATTTCAAAAAGCCATTCGTTCTTTGGAAATCGGAAGATACGGACTTGGTTTTGCCAGGGATTACAACAATAAATCCCTGAATGAGTTGATGGCACTGTTGAAGCATGCCTCCAGTGAGCGGCAGTTTATCATGTATGAGGCACTGCGCAAAGGCGCTGATGTGGAGGAACTTTTCATCAGAACCCACATTAAAACCTGGTTCATTTCTCAAATGAAGGAGTTGGTGGAGCTGGAGGAGCAGATCCTGAGTTTCAACTGGGCATCTTTACCGGGGGAGCTCTTTTTGCAAGCCAAAAAAGATGGATTTGCTGACAGGTATCTGGCCCAATTGCTCAGTGTATCTGAAAAGGAAGTTAGGGATAGGCGATATTCTTTAGGGATGAAGGAAGCTTGGGAGCCTGTTCCGGTAAGCGGGGTTGAAAATGCTGCTTATTATTTCTCAACCTACAATGCACCTGATAGGGTTGAAGTAAGTGACAGGAAGAAGATCATGGTTCTTGGTGGCGGACCGAACCGGATAGGACAGGGGATAGAATTTGATTATTGTTGTGTACATGCAGCAATGGCCATACGCAAAGCCGGATTCGAATCCATTATGGTCAATTGCAATCCGGAAACTGTTTCAACGGATTATGACACTTCTGATAAATTGTACTTTGAACCGCTGACAGCTGAGGATGTACTTAGTATCTATGAGAAAGAGAAGCCTGAAGGTGTTATAGTTCAATTTGGCGGGCAAACACCTCTGAACCTGGCCAGTGAACTGGAGAAAGCCGGTGTGAAGATACTGGGTGCCACTCCGGACACCATCGATCTGGCAGAAGACAGGGATCGATTTCGAAAGATCATGAAGAAACTGGGTATCCCTCAGCCTGAATCGGGAATGGCAAGTACCCTGGAAGAAGCTATAGTAATTGCGAATAAGATCGGATATCCTCTGATGGTAAGGCCATCATACGTTCTGGGAGGCAGGGCCATGAAGATCGTTTTGGATGAGCAAATGCTTGAACAGTATATTTCCGAAGCTGTTGGAGTTTCTCCTGACAGACCCTTGCTCATTGATATGTTCCTGGAAGATGCCATTGAAGCAGAGGCAGATGCCATTTCTGATGGTAACGAGGTATTTGTTCCCGCTGTGATGCAGCATATCGAATATGCCGGAATCCACTCAGGAGATTCAGCCTGTGTGATACCCCCGGTGATTATTCCGGAAAACCAGCAGGAGATCATCAAGGAATACACAAAAAGAATAGCCATTGAATTAAATGTAGTTGGCTTGATGAATATCCAGTATGCCATTTATAAAGAGATTGTCTATATACTGGAAGCAAATCCAAGGGCATCCCGGACTGTGCCTCTGGTTTCGAAAGTATGCAACATTTCCATGGCCAAATTTGCAACCCAGATCATGTTGGGACAAAAGCTTTCCGATTTTAATTTCGAGGAACAAAAAATTGAGCATTTTGGCGTGAAGGAGGCAGTGTTCCCATTTAATATGTTTCCCGAGGTAGATCCTTTGCTCAGTCCGGAGATGCGCTCAACCGGGGAAGTCCTGGGATTGGCAGACTCATACGGACTTGCATTTTTCAAAGCCCAGGAAGCAACCCAGACCAGTTTGCCCCTTGAAGGAACAGTGCTGATCACAATTGCCGACAGGGATAAGGATAAGATATTGGAATGTGTGAAAGACTTTCAGGATATGAAGTTCAACATCATGGCTACCGAGGGAACAAAACGTTTTCTTGAAGAACAGGGCGTAGAATGTGAATTTGTAAAGAAAGTCCATGAAGGGAGACCAAATATTGTTGATGCCATCAAGAACGGGGTAATTAGCCTGGTCATCAATACACCTGCAGGGAAACAAAGTGAGTATGATGATTCCTATATCCGAAAGAACGCCATTAAGCATAAGGTGCCCTACATCACAACCACATCAGCGGCCCTGGCAGCCACCAAGGGTATCAAAGACAGGAGAAACGGAGCCTACAAGGTGAAATCCCTTCAGGAGTATCATCTATCCATTCGAGAATGAACGCTGAATAATGGGTTCTTCGTATGAATGATGATATGGGATAGCCTGACTATCAACAAGTACGATTTGTGATTGTGCTAACAATGCTTTACTTTTATCTGCAACCCCGGCCTCAGTATGAGCACATGGTTCATGCTGTTCGTGGGAGAGATAGTGAGCACTTAACAGCGGAATTTCAATGAAGAGGCTCTTTCTTTTCATTCTGTATATAATCCTTTTGAGCGAGGGACCAATCTGTCTGGCTCAGGATTCTATCCAGGTAAGCGACCCTGTACTTGAGATCAGGGGCAATACGCTTTATATTTTCTATGAAATTCTAAACAGTACAATATCTGAATATTTTACGGTACAGGTTGAGATCACCGATCAGAATGAGGAGATCATTAATGCTGTATCATTGTCCGGGGACTTCGGTGATCAGGTGCCTGGAGGAAGCAAAAATGAGATTATCTGGGATTTCGGGGCAGACAGTGTCTATCTAAATACTGACATATACGTCAAGGTTTATGCTGCAAAACTGGGAGAGGTTACCTCTGGCCATGAATTCACCAGGAGGAGCCTTATTCACCAGACAGTAGCGCTCCCGGGACTGGGATTATCCCGGATCCGTGAGGGTAAACCTCACTGGTTACGCGGGGTGGCTGGATATGGGTGTGTTGCAGCATCTGTCATTCTAAACAGGATGGCGATCAGTACCTTTAAAGATTACAAGGATCAAATAACTTTAGAGGACACCGAGGCCCTTTATACCAGGGCCAACAGGCAGGATGCATTTTCGGAAGCTTTGGCATTTACGGCCATCGCTATTTGGGTGACTGACCTGATCTGGATCAAACTTACCACCTCCGGACTTCAGGAAACACCTCTCTACACCACATCCAGAGGACTATCCATAGGTGCAACAATTGAACCTTATTCAATGGCACCTATGGTGGGCGTCAGGTACTGTTTTTAGGATACGACGTATTAACGACCAATTATACCTTTGACAAGGAGAACATACGGTTAATCAGGAACGCGGGTGATGAGGGGGGGGTGATTTTATTTTCTTCAAAAAGAGACAATGAAATATACACACTTAACAGGGATTCTGCTTCTTTTTCTTGCCATTTTCACCTGTGAACGCTTTGAGGCATCGCATTACCTTATTGTACATACCGATACGGTTTCTAATGTCTCTTTCACATCAGCCACACTAAATGGACTGCTGTTGGATATACCAGAGCAGGGGATCGGTGACCATGGATTCTGCTGGTCACGAAGCAGCATGCCAGAGCTTGAAAAGGATCCATCCTATCACATAGGAAGCATTAGTGAAGCTGGGTCGTTCAGTCAGAACATTGAAGGCCTTTTCTCAAATACAACCTATTACCTTCGTGCGCATGCAAGCGATGACCTGGGAACTGTATATGGAGATGAACTGGAGTTTAGTACCCTGGCTGGGATCCCGGCGAAACTTCAGCAAAAAAAATATGGTGGGGGAAAGGATGATCACGCTCGCTCAATCATCTCTACATCTGATGGTGCTTACGTGCTCGCCGGATACAGCAATTCCGCGGATGGCGATGTGTCGGATTCACATGGGGACTTCGATTTCTGGATACTGAAACTCGATATGAACGGGAAGATGCTCTGGCAGAGGTCACTGGGAGGAGAAGGGGAGGACCGGGCTCGCGCTATCATTGAAACCCTCGATGGAGGGTTCGCGATCGTGGGTGATTCCTACACGCCAGAAGCAGGTTATGATTTCAGGATTGCAAAACTGAGTATGAACGGGGATGTTCAATGGGAAAAGACATTCGGGGGTAGCTCATATGATATTGCACACTCGGTAATCCAGGCTGCTGACGGTAGTTTTATCGTCGCGGGCTATTCTGAATCCAGTGATGGTGATGTTACAAATAACCAGGGACACCAGGACTGTTGGATCATAAAACTGAGCAGTGGCGGTGATTTGATCTGGCAAAAGTCCATGGGAGGAACCCTGGCCGATGAAGCTTTTACCGTGTTAGAGGCACCGGATGGAGGTTTCATGGTTGCCGGTCAGACCTACTCTTCCGATGGTGATGTTGATGAAAATCATGGTAACTCCGACATCTGGTTAGTGAAGCTGAACCAGAGAGGCTGTATACAGTGGCAGAAAACCCTGGGGGGCAGCGGGCACGAGGCCGCAAAATCCTTGTTGGCGACACCGGACGGGGGCTATGCCCTGGCGGGTCTGACATATTCAAGTGATGGGGATGTATCCATGAATCATGGCGATTGCGATTACTGGATCGTGAAGACCGGCGGAGAAGGTAACATCCAGTGGGAGAAAACACTGGGAGGTTCGAAGAGGGATGACGCCCGAGCCATATCCTTGACTGCAGACAATGGTTTCGTAGTTGCTGGCAGCTCGCACTCCGGAGACGGGGATATAACAGAGGCATATGGCGGATCAGATTACTGGATCGTGAAACTGGACCTGAATGGGAGCCTTGAATGGCAAAAGTCATGGGGAGGATCGGCCAGCGACCAGGCATATTCTGTCTTTCAGACTCCCGGGGATGGATTCGTCCTAGCAGGTGAATCCTATTCCAGTGATGGCCATATTACCAGCCACCACGGTGGGTGTGATTACTGGGTGGCTATTATCAACTACTGACCGTAGTGAATTACTGTCAAAAAAAGCTGCAACATGCAAACACTTCGACAAGTCCTTTCCATATTGCTCATCCTGAGTACTGCCGCAACAGCGGCCCAGACCTATTTATCTGGAGAGATCTCGGGAACCTATGATGAACCTATCAGGTGGACAAAAGAAGCTTCCCCATATATCATCCTGGACTCCGTGATCGTAAATAAAGCATTGCAAATAGATGCGGGCACAGTGGTCATGTTCAGATACCATCCGGATCCGGATAAGAAGAGCTACATGGTATTAAAAAGTGGAACAATTGGAGAAGAGATTCTCTGTAACGGCACTCCCGATGATCCTGTCGTGTTCACCAGTGAAAGGGATGATGCCTTTGGTGACCTGAATGGGGACAGTTCTGTCACTATTCCCAGACCCGGCGACTGGGGCTATATTCGCTATCAAAGCAAAACCGGGTTTTCTTTCTCATCATTTAACCACGCTGTTTTCAGATTTGGAGGTGGCAGGGACCCCGGCGGAATAGCTTCGCCTGAATTCTTCCCGATGTTGTTAATTGATAATACAGATGATTTCAGCACTACAACTGTGAACTCCTGTACTGTCCAGTATTCGGCTGGAGTGGGAATTATGAACGGCTCTGCAGATATTACGAAATCAACGATTAGTGATTGTACCCACGGGATATTGCTTAATACTTCTGAGGGATCTGTTCAACAGTCACTCTTTACGCGTAATGCAAAATATCCGATTTGTATAAAAGGAATGTGGATATCCTCTTGGGAATCAGATCATCCAACTGAATCTATTCGACTGGGAGGCAATATGGCAGACAACACGTTTACCGAGAACGGGCAGAACTTCTTTGCCATCGAAGGGGACGTGTTAGTTCCTGAAGTAATCAACCCGGAGGGAATTGCAATCCGGTGGGAGCGATCTACCATTCCATATTTGATAACGGGTCCTCTCAGGATCGTTTATCCTGAAGGAAGGAACTTAGGTTCGCTTTCTATTGAGAGGGGTACCTTGATCAAGTTTAAACATTACAGAGAATATGCGCGCAAACCTTATATCGAGATTCATCCCGGCTGTAAGCTGATTGCCGGAATGACAGGCGATCCCGGAGATGTTGTGTTCACCTCAGAATATGATCACCGTTATGACTACGAACTGTATACAGGAAGTGACCGTGATCCGATGCCGGGCGATTGGGGATATATCGAGGGAAGCAGCTTTGAATTAAGCAATTGTGTTTTAAAATACGGTGGTGTGTATTACAACCCCCAAACCGGCAGGATCCCGGCCGATTCCTCCGCCGTATTAAGGATCAGGGTCGGGGATTCGGGATCGACTCAGATTACCAGTTGCCTGTTTAACAGCCTTTACAGGGACGGGATCACGTTTTTATGCGAAGATGTTGTGGATTACGGAGCCCATGTGGACACTTCATCTTTCCTGATGGAAAAGGAAGCCTATGCCATAAGGATTCTCAAGGAGGACGATGTCAACAGGCTGGACGTTTTTGCTGATCTCAATTTCTGGAATGGGAAATTTGGCCCCTACAATCCTGTAAGCAATCCTTCCGGGAACGGATGCCGTGTGGACAACAACGTGCATTTTGATCCCTACCTGAGCTCTTCTGATGATGAACTGGACCTGGAGAGCTCGGTGGTTTGGGGCTGGACCATGAATACAGATTTGGATACTGTTCCCAATGTTCTGGTAAAAATGATCGGCAAAAGGGAACAAAACGTGCACAGCAATGCTGAAGGCAAATATTACATGTCGAATGTCTACCCGGGTTTCGGGTATAAGATGAAAGGTTTTGCACCGCGTCACAAGAATGGCCTGGTGGAGGATATTGTGGTGGAGAAGGACTATTCCCACCAGATGGATATGGTCCTGGAGCCACGTACCATCGACTACCTGCTGGACACAATCACCTTCAAAGTCAACCCGGAGGTGTCTGAGGTGCAGGAGGGCGGAACTGCTTACCGGTACTACAAAATAATTGACAGGAAAACGCATGATCCTGTATATGGAGCGGAAGTTTTTGTAAACGGACTTGGGGATACGCTCTATTCAAATCACAAGGGGATTGTGACCATCCCTATTTCATCAAACAAGCTAAATGGCTATCCCAATGGCAGGAATTTCTATATCTCCCGGGTGGGATTGGAGACGCTTCCGTATCCCCCGGAAATGCGAATGAATTTCAGGGTAAATCCCCTTCCAAGAGATTATACGAAAATGTGGGGAGGTAAACTATGGCTCAAGGAGGGAATCTCTATCATTGAACTGAAGCAGGAGACAGGCGCATCGATAGGACTTGCCATGGAGGATCGGGGCTCAGGGGAGGAGCCGGTTAACCTGATCCTGGAAAGAGGGTTCCAGGCTGGAGCCGGGATTAACCTGGGAGCTTCTGCCAAATTGACCCTTGGACCCGTGGAAGCTGGCGCAGAGGCGGAAGTTGGTGTAAACCTGAACGCCCTGATGAAGGACCAGTTTATATTCGATTATGAAAACAGCAGCGGTAAACTGGCCCTGGCCAAGTTCATTGTCCTGGCAGGATCGGCATTCCAGTACCTGGATTCGCCGCTTCACCGCTATCTGGGAGTGGCACTACTGGATAAAAATGAGCTGGTTGCTGAAGCATCCTTTTCGAATAGTGTTGGACTGAATCTTCATGGTTATGGCAGCGCTGAAGCCGGGCTGGATATCAACCTGCTGGACAGCAAGAGAAAGGGTGGAGTGATCGGTGCTGAACTGAAAGGCAATGCAGAAGCGGAAGGGGACCTGGATTTTCTCTTTACATCCTACACCCATAAGGACCAGCTTGATTTCAGGTTATCCTACAAGGCGGAGATCGGGGTCGGAGCATCGGCCGGGGTGGGGGTGGACCTTGCTGAATTGTTTGGCGGGGGGGATGATGACGGGAACGATAGCGGGAAGGATAAGGATAATGATAAGGATGACGATACTGAAATTGATATTGATTTCCTGAGCAAGGACCTGCTCTCTGCAGGGGTTAGTGCCGGGGTAAAATACGGCGTATCCATAAGCACAACAAGGGGAATACCCAAACCCTATACAAGCCTCGGATTCATGTATGGCTATAAGTATGATGCCAATGCAGAGGCCATTTTCCTGGGAGGTGTGGAGGCGAAAGCTGACAGGGAATATGAATTCACATTCGATCTGCATGATGCCTACCTGAAGGGCATCCTTGAAGAAAAAGTGCAGCTGGCCAATGAAATTGCCAATACGGATATGAGTAATCTGAGCCTGGATATCTCATCCCTTTCAGCTGCAAAAATATTCGAAAGCCCGCTGGCAACATTTGCAGCCGAACAAACCAGGAATGCCTTCTCCTTTCCTCCTGTTCCCTACACCCAGACCGTAACCGACCTGGTGGATGAGGGTGAGTTCAAGTTAGAGATTTCCTTTGGTATTGGACCGGTGAAGGCAAAATTCGGGGCAGGAATAGAGTATGCTGAAGCAAACGATTACCTGTGGAAATCAGGTGTATTTTATGATTGGAGACTCTACCCCTTGCAAAGCTATGATTACGTGGCAGAAAACGATGACCTGAGTGTGGGGCCCATCCTGCAGGATATCCTTACTGAATCGGGAAAGTATATGTGGAAGAGGATCAAGGATGCACTAAATCCTCTTCCCAGGATTTTTAAGAAAATAAAAATATGGCCATTCAACAAGATCAGGTGGAAGGGTGCAGGGGATTATTACCACATCCCGGTGGGGCCTGAATCAAGAAATTCCTTCCTGGTGGCGGATTCCATAACCACGTCGGAAGACAGCCTCTTTGTTTATTACTGGGATTGGTATGGAACTGGCGAGGAGGATCAAAGCAAAGGAACCATGGATTCAGAGGAACTGAGAATCCTGGAATATGTGAAATCAAAGGCCGTGGAGCTTCACAAACTGGACTACGGGATCGGGGGTTTCTACCAGTTCGAGCCCAACGGCATGCTTGTGGCAGACTCAGCTGTTCTGACCATTAACTATTTCCAGGAAGAACTGGACGTCATGTTGCCCGATAGTACGGAATATACCATAGATGAGAATGACCTGAGGATGTACGTGGAGGATAAAACCAATAACAGGTGGATTTGTGTGGGGGGAGTGGTTGAACCGGACAGTAATTTTGTGACAGCAAGGATCGATTCCCTGGGCACTTTCACACTTGCACCCTTTACTCCCTATGGGGAGATCGTTTTAACTGCCAGTCCGGATAGTATCTTTGTAGAGGAGTCTGACAGCTCACATATTACGAGCAATGTAATCTATTATAATACC
>JAAEOI010000386.1 GCA_024244665.1 Bacteroidota bacterium
CCCCTGCCTGTTTTCATCCCATCTTTGATAGATGCCGCCGCAATCGCCGGAAACCATCTTATCTCTACCCAAGCGGCCAATAACCTGGATCTCATATTTCCCCGTTAAACAGACCCCGAAATTGGAACCCCTGGGTACCATAAACTCCAATTTCAATTTTAAATCTCCATGTGCCTCATTAGTAATAAGATGCACCGTCCTGCCTTTTTCACCGTTATGAAGAACTCCCTCTCCAACAAGTGCATTCAGTTTTGTTGAATCGCCGCTATCCAGTTTCACATCACCGGCTTCAATCCAATCGCCCAGTGGCTCTTGAAAATCCTTAATACCCAAAAGGTTTTTCTGGGAAAAAGCATCGTTCATAAACAGGCCGGCAATCATCAACATTAGAAATAATAATCTATGGGTCATACCTGAAATTTTTCTGGTTATAATTCGGCTACTAAATCCTTATATATTTTATCCCACGGAGCCCGCATCGGCCTGTCCAGCAATGCGTTTGCAAGGGTATTGTTTACAAACCGTTCTGCTTTAGGATCCCATTCCAGCTCCTGGTTGAGCATCATGGAGATATTCCCAAGATGAGCGATGGTAATGGAACGGTGAGCTGTTTCTGCCGGAGCAATCGCTTCCTCCTTTGAGATTACACAATCGATAAAATTCCGGAAATGATTTTCACTTTTGTATAAGCGGATATCCCCATCGTCCAATTTCACATCCGTCAGATTTTCAGATAGCTGTTGAGACCGCCGGTCTACCATTGCCCAGCGACCGTCTTCCCCTTCAAATCGGACACCTCCGTGACCGGCGTTTGAAGAGAGGATCATCTTAAATCCTTCCTGGAATTCTGTTTCGATATGGTACTGGGTGGCGGTATTCCATACCGGATGCTCAGCCCACTCTGTATTGGAGTTCTTGATCTTCACAGGGCCGGTATGTTCCGTTCCCATTCCCCATTGTGCAATGTCGGGATGGTGACCTCCCCAATCGGTAATTTGTCCGCCGGAATAATCGAGGTTCCATCTGAAATTCACGCCGGTCCGGGCCGGGCAATAGGGTGCTTCCGGTGCAGGTCCCAGCCAGAAGTCGTAATCAAATCCTTCAGGGGGAGGAACAGGGTCGGTCAGATCTTTATTTTTGCCAAAGTCGGGGACTCCGGATGGCATACCGCAGGAAACCGTATGGATCTTCCCCAGCTTTCCGTTTCTTACCAGTTCACACACGTAACGGAAATTTTCTGCAGAACGCTGCTGGCTGCCGGTCTGGAAAACCACATTGTATTTCTTTACAGCATTGCTCATGGCCCTTCCCTCCGGAATCGTCAGGGCCAGGGGCTTCTGACAGTAAATGGCTTTCCCGGCCTTCGCGGCCATCAGGGAGGGGATGGAGTGCCAATGATCGGGAACAGCAATTTCAACGGCATCTACATCGGCCATGTCAATCACCTCTCTGAAATCCTCTTTCAATCGCAGTCCACTAAGGGTTTTTCCCTTTTTTTCAGAATAAAAATGCTTTAGCTTGGCTTCAACAAAATCAAGTCCGCCCTGGCCACCAGACCAGTATCCATCGCTTAATTTGTTCACATCGCATATGGCAACCACCTCAACCCTGTCGTCATTTGCAAATCTTATGATATCATTACTCCCCTGGTTACCACAACCTATCAATGCAACCCGCACTTTATCAGATGGAGCCACTTTTCCGTTCCCTCCCCTTACACAGGATGGAATAATTGTGGGAACTGCTATAATTCCGGAGCCTGCTATTGCAGCATTTCTTAAGAAATTTCGTCTGTTGGTGTTTTTCATTTTATAGATTTGGATTGAAGTTTCGTTCGTGTAAAATAATCAAATTCATGCAATCATCTAAATTTTCCACCCTTTACGGTAGGGCGGATCCACAAGGGTATTCACATCCTCTCCACAGTTGGTGACCTGCATGGTTTCGACATTCCATTCCAGCAGTTGATGGGTGCGAAGTGTCAACGCTCCCAGTAAAGCCAGCTCAGTCATTTCGCAGCCCAATACAATGGGGCAGTCGGTCTCAGAGCCGGTTTTACATGCTGTAATCCAGTTCCCGTAGTGGTCCTCAGTTCTTGGTAAGGTTTCCTTTGGTTCCTCAAAGTCCAGGAACTTATCTTCAGGAAGCAGTAGTCCGCCTTCAAGTGTCCGACCGTTTTCTTTGAAGGGATTACCCCCACTATAGCCAGAAATAATCTTTCCGGATTCTCCTACAAATAGTAATCCGCTGGAGGGTAAATCCAGGCTATGATCCAACTCCTCAGGACGATGCGGTTTCAAGCCTCCGTCATACCAGTGGACATTCATTGGAGGAAGATCTCCCCTGGAAGGATATTTCCAGGTTATGATATTAGACTGAGACTGGCATTCCGGCGTAGGTAAATGCGTAAACCATCCATTATACCGTGTGGAACCATTTCCGTATATAACAGAAGGTTTTCCAAGCTGAAGTTCCTTAAAATATACGTGTAGTGTATGGCAAGCCATATCCCCGACAGTTCCGGATCCGAAATCCCACCATGGTCTCCAAAGCACGGGGTGGAGGCCTGGATGATACTCCCGATAAGGAGCAGGACCTATCCATTTATCCCAATCCATCCCACGGGGAGGTTTTTGAGATTTTTCCGGTCTGACCAGTGAACATGGATAAGCGGGATGATCACACCAGATGTGCAGCTCACGTACAGGGCCAATAGCTCCGGAATTCAACAGTTCAGTAGTGCTCCTGGAATCCTTACTACCCGAGGACTGTACACTTGATTGGGTGGCCAGATGCGGGTTTTCAAGCAGTGCCTGCTTCACCCTTCTTGCCTCTCCAATATTATGTGTGATCGGCTTTGCACAGTAAATGTGTTTTCCCAGCTCAATAGCTGCCATAAGGATCATCGTGTGTGTATGGTCGGGTGTGGCAATGATGATTGCATCGATGTTCTTTGCTTCCTGGTCGAACATGACCCTGTAATCATGATAGCGTCTGGCATTAGGATACTTTTCAAATACTTTAGCCCTCAAATTGTGATCGAGATCACATAGAGCAACTACCTGTTCGCTTCTGCAACCATGCAGATATCCCTGGCCCATGCCAAGACCAACCGCTGCAATTCTGAGTTTATCGCTGGGTGCCTGGTGTTCAGGCCCTCCCAGGACACAGCTGGAAACGATCATAGGTGCGACCAGTGTAGCAGCTCCTACTGTAAGGAAATCACGACGTGACATGGCAGTAGCTGGGTCTTTCTCTTTTGACATAATTTTTCAGCTATTTAACTGATAGAACTAATCAATTGAAACCGGACGGATAAAAATATTCCGGTATGCAATGGTCCCATGGTTTCCCTGGAGCATAAGGGGATTTTCAGCCGCCTCCTTAATCTTCATTGATGCACGGGTAGGTGCTTTTCTCTCCACGTTTTCGTGAATTACAACCCCGTTCTGGAGCACACGGACAAATTTTGCATTGGAGATTTTTTTACCCTCATTGTCAAACCGGGGTGCCCTGAACAGGATGTGGTAGGACTGCCACTGCCCGGCAGGGCGTTCCGCACGTACCAGGGGTGAAACACCCCCTACCCATTCATCATTTACTTTCTGTTCGAAATCATAGACTGATCCGCAGGTAGTGGTTGGATTTAATGAGTCCTTTCCATAGCTGTTCACGATCTGTATTTCATAAAGACCGTGAACGTACACCCCGGAATTGGATCTGCCTGCTACTAAAAACTCAAGGTAAATTTCAACATCACCAAACTTCCGGGTGGTAAAAATGTCAGAGGCCACTTTTTCCGATTCTTCAATCGAATTCACGATCCGGTCCCCCGATATATACACCTCCTTCAACCTGGCTGATCCGTCACTCTCGTCCCATATTACTCCCGGAGTGGCTGTCCATCCGCCCTGCCCGGTATTGGGTACATATTCCCATCCATCCATATTCACACCATTCAGAAGAGGCATCCAGCCGCTTTCCAGGAGATAGGGCGGATCTCCCCTGTGGGTGATCCCCTGGCAGGATATTTCGTCATTAACCTGGCCGAGGCCCGGAAGCAGTCCCACTGCAAACAAAAGTACAGCAACAATGAAGTTGAATCTAACTTTCATATTTCTAATTATCATTTAACCAGCGACTTAAACTCATATTTTCCTGATCCTAATTCAAATGCCGCTCTATTCTTTTCCATGCGAAGGAAGGTAACACCCTCTGCCTGCTTAGCAGGTTTTCCGCTCTCAGTGACTTGTTCGCCGTCAACGTATACAGTGGCTGTGGTATTAACAGGAACCGTCACATTCATTGTTAGAACGCCGTCCTTCTTGCTCCAGTTACTGACAATTGAACCATAGGGACTTTTATATACGCATTTGACCCAGTCAAGAGTTTTTGTATAGGGCTCAATAATAAAGGTCTTAAAGCCGGGGGTTTCCGGTCGAATGCCGCCCAGACTGCGATAGAACCAGGCACCGATGGGAGCCGCCAGAGAAGGCATCTGCACATGACCTCCATCCCAGGCCTCCATAAAGGCGCTGTTTTCGCGGGAAAAGACCATGTCGAACCAGCCCGGGTAGGTCTCCCGGGTGGCGATTCGCCAGGCCAGGTCACCAAGCCCTGTTTCGGTAAGTTCAGGCAGGAGGAAGGGCAAGCCTACAAAACCTGAGCTCAGGTGGTAGTCATCTTCGACGATCTGATTCCTAAGCAGTTCGATGACACGTCCCCGCTCTTCCTCCGGTCCAATACCCAGTCTCAATGCCAGGATCAGGGCGGTTTGCGACCCCGTGTCATATATGCCGGTGGCGGAATCAAAAAACCTTGCATGAATCGCCTTCCGGATCGTTTCCATCTTATCCTTGTAATATGCAGCCTCATCCGCTCTACCCACTAGCAGTGCAGTCTGCCGAAGAATGTCGGCATAATGAAAATAGGCGCAGGTGGAGGTGTAGGGCACGCTGGTCAACATGGGCTTGCCGTAGCCCTCTAGCTGGGCGAGTGCATCCTGCCAGTCACCCAGGCCCCAGGAAATTATATGATCCTCCGAAATGGAATCCAGGTAGGTGTAGTAATGCTTCATTGCCGGGTAGCTCTTCGCTAACACCTCCTTATCCCCATAGAATCGATACAGCTGCCAGGGGTTGTAGATAATCATCCCGCCCCACCAGGGGCCATTGATCCAGTGCCCCGCAAAGCAACTGGGCACAATCGCCGGAACATATCCATTGGGCAAAACATGGTCCAGATAATCCTGCTGCCATTTACCAAACAAGCCCTGCAGATCGTAGTTGTAGCCCACCGATTCAAGATGGGTCTGCACGTCCTGCGTCCAGACGGCCTTCTCGCGAACCGGATCCGAAGGCATCTGGACATAATAGTTTCGTATTGTGCGCAGGTGAACGTCCTGAAGCTTGTTCAGGCGCTCGTCCGAGCATGAGAAGTGCCCCCTCTCCACCAGGTCGGAGGCCACTCTCAGTCCAACGCAATCCTGGAGATTCGGCTCGGTCTCAAGTCCGTACACCTCAACGTATTGATACCCGTTATATGAAAAACGTGGTTCAAAGGTCTCCTCGCCTCCACCTTTGCAGATGTAGGTGCAGGTTTGATAAGGCCCCATGGTGTGATTGCTTTCCCCGGGATACTTGATGGTAATTCTCTGTCCGGGTCTGCCGCGGAATGTCAATCGTGCCCAACCCGCGTTCTGGACCCCAATATCAAATCGCCAGCCACCATCCACCGGAACAACCGTAACCGCCGGGATTTCCTTAATCACTCGCACCGGCGGAATAGACTGGATTCGGGGCCGCCCCGCCGGACCGCTGGTGAAGATGGCCTGCTTCCATCCTTTGTCGTCGTATCCACTGGCACTCCAATTTCCCAATTCCTGACGTGCGTCATAGGTCTCCCCCGAACGCAGGGAGTTGAAGCGGATTGGACCGTCTGTTGTGAAACGCCAACTCCCATCCGACCCGATCACCTCGCTGCTTCCGTCTTCATACTCCAGGACCAACTCACAACGCAGGCGGGGGGTCTCAATAAAATCACTGGCATACTCCCGGTGAAGGAAAGGCACGACCGGATTGAAGTGCCCGTTGCCCAGGATCGTGCCAATCGTGTTGATTCCCTCAACCACCTTGTCAGTCACATCATGGGCAAGATAGGGAACGCTCTTGCTGTAATCGGCTATGGCCGTGTTGAAATAGTTGCCATCAAGCTTCTCGCCATTGAGATAAAGCTCGTAAAACCCGAGCCCGGAGACAAAGGCCGTCGCCCGTCTCAGCTCCTTCTTCGCTGGAAACTCCTTCCGTAACCATACCGCCGGAGCCTCCCTGGCTGCGTGGGTGGATTCCATGATAAAGGAGTGCCGCTTCCTCTTCCCCTCGAAGTCAATCATAACAAACTTGGGCAAAAGCTTAAGCTCCTTCTGAAAATCAAACAACTCAAGGTCAGATCGTATCCATTGGCCCGACCACTCATCCGGGTTCAGAATTCCCATCATAAAGGATCCTGTTTCTGACCAGTTCGCAGGCCGTCCATCTTTGCCCCACACCCTCACCTTCCAGAAATACTGCCTGCGGGAGACCAGGGCTTCTCCTCCGAAAACAAGGTTCAGTGATTGTCCCGATTTCACCTTGCCGCTGTCCCACAGATCGCCGATATTCTCATCAAGTTTTTCACGGGTACTTGCCACAAGAATGTGATAGGCGGTCTGTTTCTGACCACGCTGACCGGACTGACACATCCAGCTGAACCGGGGATTGTCCAAGTCAATCCCCAATGGATCTGTTTTGTATTCGCAGGATAAATTGGAAATGCCTATTTCGGATTCTTTGCAGCCAACAAATACAGTCAGGGCCAGCAAGACCAGTATTACAAAACTTAATATTCGCCTGCTACTTGGTGTGATGAATTGTATTTTGAATTTTTTCATATTTGATCCTCACTTCCAAATAATTAGTCATGTTACGGTGAATATACGAAATAATCCCTGCTGTCCTTTTATTGAAATAAATAATAAATTTCAGTTCTCAAATATCGATTCTCCTTGGAGATTCGATATATTTAGATCAAGGTTCGTAAGCGAATGACATTTATGTTCTGGAACCTTTTGAAAAAAATCGCACCATGACTCAATCCTCAAAAGTTTGCCTTATCCTCGCCTGCCTGTTCGTTTCAGGAACAGTGTTGAGTAAGGCGCAACTGCCCACCAAGAATGATCCGGGAAATCAAATACGGTTTCAAAAAAGGTGGGAAGCTGAGAAAAGGAGAGACACTCTGATAAGGTTTTTTTGGGACGACGGACTTCCAACCGGAATCTTGCCTGATGTGACCCCGGATGTGACCGGCCAGGCCCTGTCAACTCATTTGAAGCTCATCGATGAGAAATTGGTTGCCCGGGTCGACCAGCTGGAAGTAGAATCACTGGGACTCACTTCACTGATCTATCTGATACACCCCGTTAAAAAGGCAGATGGACCGGAGCTGGTCATTGTGCAGGCCGGGCATTCTCCATCGGGCACAGATCTGAACACATCATACCAGTCCACCATCGATCTTTTTCTGGCAAGCGGCTATTCTGTAATGATGGTACATATGCCCATGCATGACAGGAATATGGATACCAGTCTTGAACCTATTATTGCCTCAATTAATTACTGGGAATATCTAAACGGAGGAGATCCCCAGGTTAGCATGATCGGCGTTTCCGGGGGCGGATGGATAACACATATGGCTGCTGCCCTTGATACCCGGATCAAGCTCAGTATCCCGGTGGCGGGATCCTGTCCTCTCCACCTTCGGAACAGCAGCGGGAATTCTGAAGAAATTACAGAGGATGGAACCGGGGGTGGGATTGCAACCTGGCTGGAGATCTATGCACTGGGAGCTATCGGGAATGAACGTAAACAGATCATGGTGACTGCTCAAGATGACAATAAGAGTATTGTCTCAGATGCAGTAACAAAAACGAGCAGCGGGGAGTGGAAACACATGCTGGATACGACCCACCATAAACATCAAATTTCACCCTGGGTAGTGGAGAATGTGATACAAGCGACACTCAGCTCTTATCCCATGAATAATGTGGTATTTTCTGAATGGAAGCAGCATGCTCAGCCCCTGGAGCTAAGTGAATGGATTCTCTATCATTCCGAACGAATGCTCCTGTCAGAAACAATGGCCCATGAGGCAGGAAAATTGCTCTCCTCGGATGATCTGTTTGTACAGGCGGCCGCAGAATGGGCACTCTCTCTCAAGGTAGGAAATGAAAATATGCCCGATGTGGCTAAATGGCCAGGTGAGAATAATCCCGAATGGTTCAATGCATGGCAAAAGATCCCATTGGAAAAGCGCGTAGAGATGGATTGGTGCCGGCAGGCCCTTGCGGCAGGCCTCAGTCATGATCCGGCGGCATTGACTGCACAGATTGAAGAGATGGGACAGCGGGTGGGCCGGCAGTTAAAAAATGGTGCATTTCGGCCCGAAACTGAAAATCTGGCCAATTCAGTGGCTCAAGAACTTGATGAATTGGCAGGGAGAGCCAAATCATTTCATAAACCGGAGAGTAAAAACAGAGAGGTGAGGGATTGTTGGCTGGATGCCAGGAGATTGCTCCGCCCACTGGTATTCAGCAATAAAGATATAGATTTCGATTCGCTGGTTCTATATACCCGCTTTGCCCCGCATCATAAGTCCAATGTGTGTGGTAACCTGCACAACGCCATTTACAAACCTGGCGGGGATATCACCATTCTACAAGGGATGGAGAAGGTTAGAGAGGTAAGGAGTGTGATTGGAGACAAGCTTGAACGTGGTCATGTCCACGGAATGGACCTCCATTTTGATGGAGAGAAGGTGGTATTTGCTTATGGAGAACAACTGGTCTGGCCACCCAAAAAGGAAGCACACTTTCCACAGCCTCACAATTCCAACTGGGCACTGCACCTGCGCCAATCCCTGGAACCTGTCAGCCTCTATGAGATTAATCTTGATGGCAGCGATCTGAAACGTCTCACCAGTCATCCCCTCTGGTCGGATACCTATCCGGTTTATTGTCCCAATGATGATGTGGCATTTAGTTCAGAACGTTCATCTCATTCACCATCGTGTGATTCAGAGAATAATGACATTGCGGATGTCAATCTCTACCTGTATCGCCGGAATAGCAGTACCATCAGGCGACTGACCAACCACAGGGATGTGGATATGACTCCCCGCCTTCTTGACAATGGCCTTCTGGCTTACCTGCGGTGGGAATACCAGGAACGCTATTTCACAGATACACACTCTATCTGGTCGGTCCGGCCCGACGGAACCAATGCAGATGCGCTTTTTAAACAACATATTCCCTCACCCTGGGCCTTACGCGAAGCCAGGTCCATTCCCAATTCAGGTAAGCTGGTTGCCATTGCTGCAGGACATCATTGTTACTCCCGGGGGCCCATCATTGTTGTGAATCCGGGTAAGGGGGGCAACAATCAGGAGATGATGGAGAATATGACGCCGGGTGTGCTCCCCCAGGAAGGTGAGCTGAATGAGCTGACCCGGGCGGTAACATTTGGAGGGGTGCAAGAGAGCCGGGGCTATTATCGCAATCCATATCCGCTCTCGGAGACTGTTATGCTCGCATCATACAGCTATGCATCTCCCTATTGTGTCCGTCATACCGTGAGTGAAATGCCGGGAGGCGCTGTTGAGGCCAATGGATATGGGATTTACCTGATCGACTCCTATGGCAACAAGGAGTTAATCTACCGGGATCCCCTCTATTGTTCGGTGGATGTGGCACCCTTGAAAAAGCGTATACGGCCAACGGTTCTTCCGGATATGGTTTCACAAGAGAAGAATTATGCAACCTGCATCATCCCGGACATCTACGAAGGTATGGCCAGAGAGATCACACCCGGCTCCATCAAATATATCCGGATTTCCCAACACTTGCCCACCCCCATTGATGAAAACGGCCGGGCACGGAAGTTTGCCTTTGGAGATAAATGGGGAAATATTCCCAGTGTAACCCGCTGGACATCTGTGAGGGAGATTGGGGTTGTACCCGTTGAAGCTGACGGCTCGGCGCATTTTAAGGTTCCCACAGCCGGTGCGGCCTCAGTCTATTTTCAGGCACTTGACGAGAATTATATGGAAGTTGTCCGCATGCGTTCCAGCGTTTCCTTTCAACCCGGAGAAGTGCGTAGTTGTACAGGGTGTCACGAGACTCAAAATTCCAGGGCCCCGGCACAATCATATGGATTTGCCAATAGCAGACCGCCGGTGATGCCACTGAATTCCTTCAAGGGGTATGCTCCCTTTGATTATGAAACGATGGTCCAGCCGATACTTGACAGAAATTGTATTGAATGCCATTCCGCGGGGAATGAAAAAACCGCACTGGATTTTACTGATAAAAAGAACACGGTTGGAATTCAAAGGGAGTTCAATCAATCTTACATCACAATTCTGGGACCAGATTTATTGGGGACCGGAGAGGAGTCTCTGGTGGCGCTAAATGACCGTATGAGTGATGGGAGTGTCACCAAACCCAGACAGTTTGGCTCTTCTCAAAGTCAACTTACTCAAACCTTACTAAAGGGTCACTACGATGTTCAATTGTCAAAAGAGGATTGGTATACGCTTGTGACCTGGGTGGATTATAATGCCCCTTATCATGGCAGACTGATAAACAAATACCCTGCTGATGGATCCAATGCCCGCCGGGAAGCCTATAGCTGGCCTGATCCGTGGCAAAATCAAATTCATGAAGTTCCGGCCTATTCCGGACAAAGCGTATTACCGGAGCCCTCCGTTGACAGGACCCTGATTGTGGCTGATCCTGAGCAGGGAAAAATATTCAGATATGACAAGTCCGGCAGAATAACCTGGTCCTGTGATGCAGGCGTATGCTATGATATGCAATTGCTGGAGAGCGGGAATATTTTGTTCACAGATGGCCGTGAAGTAAAAGAGCTTAACCGCAAGGGAGAAGTGATCTATGCCTATGACAATGGAGGTGAGACCTATTCATGTCAACGTTTACCTGACGGAAATACCCTGGTGAGTGATTGCAGCGGAAGCCGCCTGCTTGTTCTGAACCGTTCCCTGAAGCCTGAAAAGAGCATTGAACTGCAAGTGGAAAACAGGGGCCATCATGGTCTCCGCTGGGTGCGAAGGGGACCTGAAGGGACTTACTTTGTGGCACAGGAGGCCGATCACATGGTTTGTGAATATGACCAGGAGGGTCGCCTGTTACGACGCATTGAATTCCCCGATGACGTTTTCAGTGTTGTGCCTGTGAATAATGGCAATGTCATCATGGGCGGGGTAGGCGGTATCCGAATAGTTGATCCGGAAGACCAGGTGGTGTGGAGCCTGAAACCAGGGGATATTCCTGAGGTCGATCTGCAATTTGTCCTGGGCATTGAACTGCTTCCAAATGGCAATCTACTGGTTGCCAACTGGATAAAGAAACCCGGTGAAAAGAGAGGGATTAAACTGTTTGAAGTTGACCGTGACAGGAAGTTGGTTCGCACCTTCCCATGGACAGAAGAGTTGGAGCGCCCCTCCTGTATGGCATTGTCAGGGTTGAATTACGATATGGCCTCAACAGGAGAATATCTTGTCTCTGATCCACTTCAGAAGAAAATATCTACCTTCTCAGAAAGCGGGGAATTGCGTCAGGAATATGCTGTTAGCTCCTGCATTGATTTGCAGTGGCTGGATCATGGGAACCTGCTTTATGTGGATGGTAAGATTGTAAAGGAGATAAGGCCGGATGGGAAACTAATTGGAAAATATGTGCACAGGTACCCGCTTAGCTCATGTCATCGCATGGAAAATGGTCAGACGGTCCTGCTGGATGCAGCAGCCAACAATCTACTTTTTCTTGATGCCGGTTTCAGGAAAATCAACACCCTTCCCCTGGCAACACGAAAAACGGCACCAACTTCCGGCCTGGTAAGGCAAACCGGAAATGGAACCTTCCTGGTGGCTCTGGGAGATGATCACCTTGTGAGGGAATATGATATTAATGCTGAAGTAATCCGTGTCATTGATACCAGAGTTGCAGTGACTGCATTAACCACAAATTTTGCAGGAGATGTAATTGTGGGTAGTTCAGAGGGGATTCGCATTGTTGCACCCGACAACCAGTTAATCTGGAGCCTGACCCGCGAAGAGGTACCGGAGGTGAATCTACAACAAATCAGTAGCCTTGAAGTACGTGATAATGGAAATCTTGTGGTTGCCAATCATATCGGTCAGTCCGGCCAGGGGATTGCCTTATTTGAAATCACACCAAAAAAGAAGATTGTCCGCACCTTCAAAGGAGCTGAAACAGCAAGCATACTAAGCATACTTAACTAATATTGTGTCACTTCCTGAAAACCTCATACTCAGGATTCACACATTTTTGCGGGGCACCATTGAAAACCTTCTCCAACTCCTCTCGACTGGCAGGGTACCTTCCTTTGTCATCGGTCCTTTCCTCCCACTCTTTCAAGATTTTTCTATGATTCTCTAATGTGAAGGTATACTTTGGATCTCCAGCCAGATTATTCAATTGGTTGGTATCCTTTTTTACATCGTACAATTCCTCATCCGGCCTTTGCGATGCTTTGTGGTAAGAAGCCTGGAGGGGAGTCAGTTTGTTCTCCTCATACAATTTTCTGAGTGTGATAAAAGTAGCATACCCATCCCGGTATGCGGGTTGATACAGGGGACGGTCAGTCAGGTAATTCTTTACATACAAATAATCATTTGTACGAACTGCACGCACATGATCAATGGCATTGCCCATCCTGTCTTTAGCTGAAATCACATATTCCTGACCCTTATACTTCCTGGCAAACAGATCATTGCCTTCCATATATTCAGGAATTTCAAAACCGGCCAGGGCAAGAGAGCTTGAAGTAATATCAATTCCGCTTACGAGATCATCTCGCTCTGTACCATTCTTTTCTATTTCTGAATATCCTGCAGGCCAATGCACAATCAAGGGCACCTTTGTCCCTTCTTCATAGACGTGCTGCTTTGCCCTTGGCATCTGACAACCGTGGTCTGTAAAGAAAAATACTGCTGTATTGTCATAAAGATCATATTCCTTTAAAGCCTGCAGGATCGCTCCTACCTGGCTGTCGCAATAGGCGATCTGCTCATAGTGACGGGCAATGGCATTGCGCATAACGGGAGTATCCGGGTACTGCTTCGGTACCGTAACCTCATTTTCATTTATGCGACTTGGAGCAGGATACTTACTACCAGCCTCACCCTGGTATTTTCCACCGGACAACTGAATTTGTCCAAAGAATTTTTTGCCCTTGAGTTGCTCCAGCCATGAAAGATCGTTTCCTACCAGGTGACTTTTCACGACAGCCCGGGAAGGACGTTCAAACTCAGATGAATAAAGATCATCATAATTGTAGGAGAAATTGTAATCAGTTTTCTGCTCACAAAATGTAATATATCCTGCATCTCGAAATATCTCCGGTACTGCAAATACACTGTCAGGAAGCGGTTTCTTGATCATGGTCCGGTGCTGGTGCAGCCCGTATGTAGTCTGCATGGTTCCGGTTATCAATGCAGACCGTGTAGAAGAACAAACCGGAGCAGGCATATAGGCACGGTTGAATAATACACCGTTTTCAGCCAGCATATCAATATTAGGAGTGGCTACTGTTGTATCTCCGTAGCACCCCAACCAATCACTCATGTCATCCACATAAATCCACAGGATATTAGGCCTGGTTTGTTCCTCCTCGCAGGAGCAAAAAACAATCAAAACAAATGCCAGTATGGCGTAAAGTTTTCTCATTTTAAGGCTTCTGTAACTATTTTGCCTGTATTACAAATTCTCCACCCCTGAGGGTATACAAGTTAAAAGAGCCATCTTTCTTATCTGAACGAATTGTTTCACCATTAACAATCACTTTGTTTTCTTTGGCTGGAATATAAACCACCGCTTCACTTCCTTCAGGCACGGTTATTTTCATATCTATACCTGATTTTGTTTTAGAGACCCTCACTGCCACTCTCCCTGCCAATGTTTCATTGCTGGTTTCTGCGAAATCCAATCCGGCCAGATCAGGTTTTACCCTAAAGCTTTCCCAGGCAGGTTCCAGGGGATACAATCCGCAAACGTATTGCGCCAGTATGGTCAATCCTCCCCCGCTCCATGCATGATTGGTGGAACCACCGCCATAGCCATCCTTACCAATGCCCCACCCTTCGAAAAGGGTTGAATGGTCCTTGTTATCCACCATAGGCTGAAAGCGATTTTTCAAGCGCTCCAAACCGTATTCTGATTGGCCCATTAAGAACAGGGCCTCACACACATACTTTTCCATATATGGACTGGCATACTCTTGTGTTTGCAGTATTTTGAAGATGGTTTTATATTTATCCTCATCAGCCAATCCGGCTACGACAGCAAGGGCCTGTCCGCGATCATCTATATCATCCTTGTAATTATAGGATCTATATTCATCACCCTTCCAAAAGGTCTGATTAAAGGCTACTTTAAAGCTCTTCATTTGCCTTTCGGCCCAGGCTGCCTGGTCTTGTTTTTCAAACAAAACAGACATATTTTTATACCCTTTTAATGCGAGGTAATACCACTCATTCATCAATAAATCCTTATCCACGTTGGTACCCCAGTCACCCCAGTACCACCCCCTGTCTGAATGCCCTGAGCCTGAATCTCCTGTCAGTCGCTTGACCAGTACGCCATTCTCGTCTAATTCCCAGATGTCAAGATAGCGTTTCACGCCCTCATAGACTTTGGCAATTGTTGCTCGATCGCCTGTATTCATATAGTAATTCCAAAAGCCAAAGTAACCGATACTTGCCAGCATCTGCCCGGGCAATTCTTTGATCCAGTTCCCCGCAGGAATGGGTGAAAAAATAGTGCTGTCTTCCCGTTGCCAGTTGATGAGCTCCAGCATTCCTTTTTGGGTTAGAAAACGACTATCAGGATCCAGGGCATAGAATGCCTCACCACTTTCATTCACCATATCTCCCCACCATTGTGAACGTTCCCGGTCAGGACAATCCATATAAGTATCGCGCATCGTGATATAAAGTGTGCGTTCTGCTTTTTTCCAGAGTCTTTTATAGAAGTCATCACTGCAATCGAAACGACCTGTGAATTCGGTATTATAGCCGGTTTCCCTGTATTTCAGATCCAGCACTTTTACGCCCTTGGGAATGAAGTAATAGACCTTCTGCCCATTCATCCATCCCAGACTCTCATACTCTTGTACTCCTTTCCGGGTAATGTATTCACCCCTGACATTCGGATGCCCACCTCCATAATAATGATCGGTCAGTAGCGTAATCTCCTCACCCCCCTGGGCCTCTATTTTAAACCACGGTGTGATCTGGGCATTGTAAGGAAGTACACCCACGATCGTATCCCCGGTACTTACAAAAGGGAAGTTCATTTTATTCTCATAGTCCTTCATCCCAAAATCTTTCCATTGGGGGACAGGACGTTTGATCAACTTATTCCATGGCGCCACCGGAGGAACTCCAATAGTAGCCGTTCCACGCCAGCCTTTTGCTTTATATCCGGCTTTTGTAAAATCAAAATTCCCTATGCGTGCATTGTAACGAATACTGGATTCAGGGAGCCTGAAATTCGGCAAAGGCAGGCCTGCCGTTCCAAACTCGCGCCGTATAGAAGCTTTCCATGAAGCATCTGTAAGCAATTCGAATCCTGGTGCCTGGCAATCGAAGATAAGAGCTGCCTTGCCACTGCTATTGTGGGAGAAACCATCCTTACCAAAATACCAAACCAAAATGGCAATGGTATTATCTCCTTTTTGCAGGTGTGGCGCAATATCCACCTCATCATAATAAGTATCTTCAGGCGAAGGTCCTCTCTTCAGCTGTCCTTCAAAAACTGCCAGCTCCCCATTGATCCACATCCAGTACTTTGAATCACAAGCAATTTTAGCCAGGGCTTCATCAGGTATTTCATCAAGCTGAAACTGTTTGTGATAAGCTGTCCAGTTATTGGTTTCATTTTGTTGCTCAAACGCCCTGATCCATTGCGCTTTCCAATTGAATGGAGATGTATTCAGGCTTTGTTGCGCACTTACCAGGTTCGAAAAACACAATAAAACAAGAAAAGAAAATACGATTTTTTTCATTCGTTTAAAATTTGTAATTATCTGAATATAAAATAATTATTAAATATCATGTTCGTTTCATCTTATTTATTTACTGATATAGTTACCGGACCGATTAAGCCGGAAGGTTTTAGTTCTTTTCCTTTCATATGTTCCCACTTCCACCCTACAAAAGCCCTGCGACCTGTTGGACTGTCTTTTCCTTCCAGCACCCATTCAGGAACTTTTGCAAGGCCCATACCTTTGGCCGTTGAACCTGTGTTGGTGGTCCACTCACAATCATCCGGCAGCTCCTGATCACCTACAATACGATTGACCCACAGGTTCGCTACATTCACTTTGAGCTTGTTCTCTCCTTCCACTAAGGCCTCTGTAATATCCAGCTTATAAGGACGCTTCCATAAGACGCCAGCTGATTTACCATTCACAATTACCTCAGCACTTACATGCACTTCTCCCAGATTCAGTATTCTCTCTACTCCATCCTGCTTCTCATCAATATGGATGTTATTTTCATAGGAGATCATACCTGCAAAATACCTGACATCAGCCAGCTCGTGCTTTGAGATGTCTGTTAACTCATTCATGACGATCGCTTCAGGAGCTCCATTGCCTGTAAAGGAAACATTCCACGGCTCAGCGAAATCCAGTTCAGCTAAGGTTTCCGGAGCTACATATGCATCTGAACTATCTTGTGTAAGCGACTTGCGGAATACCACAAATACTGATCCGGCCTCTTCCATTCTTAAAGTTACTTCCATGCGTCCATCTGCTAATTTCTTATATTCAGGAGCATCCATAATCTCTCCAGTTTCGGGATTCCACAGTTCAGGCAGCTTACCTGTTATTCTGAATTTTGCCCTAATTGTTTTAGCCTGGTCATGCTGATTACTCACAAAATATACATCAGTCGCATCCGTTTGCCGATGGATAAATTCCATCCCATTGCCATGGAACAAGGTTTCTCCATAGTTCATCTTAGTCAAGTTTACAAACTCAAAATCTGGGGCAATATCTTTCTCCTTAAAAATATCTTCAATCGGTTTCCCCCAATATACCATGCCTTTACCTAGCTTGTTTTGCATTATGTTTTTCCCATCGGCATCTCCCCATAACTGTTTGCTTAACTCTAAGAATGTTGCATTTCCTTCATCATACTTTTCTAAAGTAGGAATCTTTATTGGTTTGGATGCCACCAAAGTTGCTCCGCTTTTTACCAACTTGGCGATGGTTTGTAAAGTGCCCGGCCTTATCTGATCATTATCCTGAACCACTAGCAGTGCATATTCCAATCCATTAGGAAGAACAATCTTACCATCAACAACCTTTGCCTTCTCCAGTATGTCACGATTACAAAAGTCATAGTCATAACCAAAAGGAATCTCCGGACGGATTTTTTCAAGCAGAGATGGATCTACTGATGCATCTTCACCCGGGAACAAGAGTATATCGTTATGCGGATTCCCTTGTTGCAGCATGTACTGACAACGATTCAGGTAGCTAACCCATGCATGTGCATGTGGCCACCAGGTATTTCTCCTGTGAAAGTGGGAACCGTATGTGCCCAAACCCAAACCCGGGGTTTGTTTATAAGGAGAATGTGTAAAGCCATGCAACCAAAACTGATTAATTCCTTTGGCATACATCCAGTCACCCTGCGCTTTAATATCTCGTGGATTTGTTTCAAAAATGCGTGCCGGATTACCTGTAAATGCTTCAGAACCGACCAGCTTTCTTCCATACACATGAGCAATAGAAGAAGACAACTTAGTAATCCCTGCATGGTGATTCCCCTGGTTCGCCCAAAATTCATTCGCAGATACATCGACGTAAGTACCACTCTCGAAATCGTCGGTATTTCCAAAATTACCATAATGTTCGGCCTGGAAGGTTAATCCATTCTGATGCGCTAATGTCTGAAAGTGTTTATAATAATTCTCCACCATCAAATCACTTATTACTTTACGAAAATCCCATAAAAAATCTTCGGTTTCATCGGTGCTTATGACAACACGCCCTGCGATGGCTGGTAAATACTTAGTGATATCATAACCCATACTTTTAGTGAACTTCTTCTCAAAACCTTTGGTCCAATTTTGATGACCGGCTTCATAGCTATCAAAAAGTACATTCTTAATCACATCATTTAAGCCTTCTCCACCTGCATTTACTAGCTTCATTACTGACTCTTGAAAATGGATATCCATGGCTTTTGCCGACATTCTATCTATTTCAAGACCTTTTCCTCCTTTTGGAGCTGGATGAGTTGAACGACCAGTAGGCTGGTAACCTACTCTTAATATTGTCCAGTTGCCTTCAGGAACATCCCACTGCAAGTTGCCATCTTCGTCTAGTTTATCGGTAATATCAATGATTTCATCCAGATTTACAATCTCACTTTGAGGAGCCTGACGTGTATCGCGTACATAGTTATGCTTTAATTTTTTATACCCTGCTTTATACCACCATCTAGAAATTTGATAAGGTTTTTCTCCATTCAACTCTTTTTTTGGAGTAGGAAAAGCCAGTACGGCGATATCATTATAGTACCCTTCACAATGTTTCTTTGGCATGTAGTACCTTTTATTGATAAAAGTATCACGCTTCATATCACGTTCCAGCCCAAGCACGGGTTCAGGAATGCTTAATATAGCAGAAAATTCTGATGGACCTGCAAGCTGCTGTTCTGTCCACACCACTTCCTGCATAGCATTGTCAGGAGTATTCCATGGACCACCTGAGGTTGCCCATCCCGGGCAATTCATGAGTCCCATTTCCAAACCTAAACGTTTCGCTTCTTTTTTAGCATGAATGAAGATATCCCACCACTCCTCACTTTCGTAGGGTGCATTGCCTGGAGGTGTTCCCTCACCCACATTAAAATTAGTAAATCCACCTATACCCATCTCTTTCATGGATTCCATGTCTTTGGTAATCTCTTCTTTGGAAAGGTGTCCGTTTATCCAGTGGTACCAGACCTGAATATTTGATTCATCGAGAGGTGTTTGAAAACCGGCTTCTGACCATTCGCAGTCTGCTGCTATAAGATTACATAAATCTGCATCCTCAGATTCAGTTTGATTACACCCCAAAAATGCCAGAAGAACCAACAGAAAAGTTAATTGCTTCATTGTTGTTGTTTTAATTGTTTTCATAAATTCATTTTTGTTGTTAATCGTTATTTCTCTCTTTTTTACACCTTTCATTCCGTTCATAGGAAACTATCTTTCTTCAACATTAATACTAACAGGACCTATCAGACCCGAAGGAAGCAGTTCCTTACCCTTGATATGCTCCCATTTCCAACCGACAAAGGCTTTACGGCCAGTTGGACTCTCTTTACCTTCGATTACCCAATCAGGGATTTTTGCAAGCCCCAGTCCTTTGGCAGTTGAGCCGGTATTGGTGGTCCATTCGCAATCCTCAGGTAATTCCTGATCTCCAACTACCCGGTTTATCCAGAGGTTGGCAACGTTTACTTTTATGTCGTTCTTCCCTATTTTTAGCGCATCAGTAATGTCTATCGAAAACGGACGTTTCCATAACAATCCGGCTGATTTTCCATTTACAAATATTTCTGCTGCCACATTGACTTCACCCAAATCCAAAATCATTTTTGTCCCCTCTTTCATTTCATCAACATTAATTTGATTCTCATAAAAGATCGTCCCCGAAAAATATTTTACATCATCAGCATCATGTTTTGAAATATCTGTCAACTCCGGCATCACCATAGGTTCAGGAGCGCCGGCTCCATCGAATGAAACATTCCAGGGATTGGTAAATGTTAATGTACCAGTCATTTTAGCTTCCTTATAACCTGACAACGAATCGGCAGTTAATGCTTTGCGGAACACGACAAAAACAGAACCAGCCTCTTCCATTCTTAGGGTTACTTCTATACGTCCGTCATCGAGTTTTTTGTATTCTGGTGCAATAACTGTTTCGCCTGTTTCAGCATCCCATAACTCGGGTAGTTTATCTGCTATCCTGAATTTAGCCTTGATGGTTTTGGCTTTGTAATGCTGGTTGCTCACAAAATAGATATCCGCTTTTGCTGTTTTCCTGTGAATAAACTCCATGCCATTACCAGGAAAAAAGGTTGGCCCATATTCTTCAGCATTTTCTAATGTATAATCAAAATCAGGTAAGATATTATAATCCTTACAGGCTTCCAAAATACTTTCTGTTGAATAAATCGCTCCTTTGCCATACTTATTTTTAAATACCTTCTTTCCATCAATCTTTCCCCATAATTCGGCTGTGAGCTTTTGAAGTTCGGCATTGGCTGCATCTGTATCGTACAAACTAGGTACACGTGTAGGTTTAGATGCTACCACAACGGCTCCTTGTTTAATCAACTTTCGTAAAACCCTCAACACTTCAGGTCTAATGTGTTCTGACTTTAATACTGTAAGAACAGCATATTCCAGACCATTGGGCAATACCAGCTTTCCATCCACAACACTTAGCGATTCAAGGATATCCCTGTTACAAAAGTCGTAATCGTAATTTAAAGGAATAGCGGGATGCAATTTATCATGCCCCTCAGGATCTACCGGCGCATCTTCGCCAACATAATACAGAACATCATTTGCTGGATTCCCTTCTTGCAACATATATTGACAACGCGCCATATAGTCGAACCAACCCTTAGAATACTCCCACCATGTATTGTGTCTATTAAAATGCGAGCCATAAGATCCCAAAACTAAGCCAGGTTTTTGTTTGAATGGGCTATTGGTATAACCATGTAACCAATACTGGTTAATCCCTTTACAATAATACCAGTCGCCCTGTGCCTTAATATCACGCGGACTGGTTTCAAATATCTTTTCAGGAGCACCAGTAAAAGCCTCTGCTCCAACTAATTTTCGACCATAGATATGTGCCATGGAAGATGATAATTTTGAAATACCCCCGTGATTATTGGGCTTATATGCCCAAAATTCGGAAGTTGGAACATCCACGTATTTTCCCGTTGAAAAATCATCGGTATTGCCAAAATTACCATAACCTTCGCAAGCAAATCTCACCCAGTTTTCGTGAGCCAGGGTTTGAAAACGTTTGTAATAGTTCTCTACGATTAAGTCGCTTACTGTTTTTCTAAAATCCCAAAGGAAATCTTCGCTTACCTCTGTGCTCTCGACCACTCTGCCAGCAATTGCGGGCAAATAATATCGAATATCGTATCCACTCATCTTCTCAAACTGCTTTTCAAACCCCTGAGTCCAATTCTGATGTCCGGCCTCATAACTGTCAATGGTTATCGAAGTCAAGGGGCTTTTACCGCCACCTTCACCAGCCTGCAACATCTTCATCACTGACTCATTCCAGTGAATATCTACAGCCTTCACCGACATTCTGTCCACCTCAAGTCCTTTACCCCCTTTGGGTGCAGGATGGTTGGAGCGTCCTGTAGGTTGATAACCTACCCGCAGTATGGTCCAATTTCCTTGGGGCACATTCCATTGCAAATTTCCATTCTCATCCAACTTATCAGTGAGATCAATGATTTCATTCAATCGTATTACTTCTTCTTCAGGAGCCTTACGTTTATCCCTAACATATCTGGCCATTTTTTTATATCCTGCCTTGTACCACCACATATTAATGCGATAAGGTTTTCCCTCAAGTTCACCTTTGGGTGTGGGAAATGCCAGCAAAGCAATATCGTGGTAATGCCCTTTTACATGATCACGTGGCATATAGTAGCGTTGGTTGATTACCGTATCGCGTTTCATATCGCGCTCCAGTCCAAGTACAGGTTTTGGGATGCTAAGCCTTCCTTGAAATTCAGAGGGTCCTGTAAGCTGCTCCTCTGTGCATACAACTTCCTGCATTGCATTTTCAGGCTTATTCCAGGGGCCTCCTGATGTAGCCCAACCGGGACAATTCATCACACACATTTCCAGCCCCAGTCTCTTCGCCTCTTTCTTTGTATGAATAAAGGTCTCCCACCATTCTTCACCAAAAAAAGTAGCCGAACCGGGAGGCGTTCCTTCTGCAGCATTAAATACCCTGAAACCACCTATGCCCATAGCAGCCATAGCCTCTAAATCTTTTGTGATAAATTCTTTAGAGAAGTGACCGTTCATCCAATGATACCACACTTGTGTCTTAGCAGAATGAGGAGGTGTTTTAAAATCTTCTTCTGACCATTCGCAGTCAGTTGTAATAAGATTACTGACAGTAGCATCAATCGATGAATCCTTTTTACAACCAATAACGATTAGCAAAGCTAACAAGAGGGTTAGTTGTTTGATATTCATTGATTTTGTTTTACGGATGACTAACATACTTTTACAATTTCTATATCTAAAAGAGCGGCTAATTTTTCCAGCTTTGCTCCCACATGACCTATACCTACGGCACAATGGTGAGCCGGACCATTACTGTTCCATGTTTCCACAAATTTTCTAGCCCCAATGCTGAATTTGTAGCGACTGTTTGTATTTCCTATTTCAAGTATAGGCCCAGGCACAGATTCAGCATGTGCATATACCAATTTCATTTTACCATTCTTGCTTTCAGCAACCGATAATAATGTTACATCTCCATGTTTTACCGACATTTCAACAGATAGTCCCTCACCAAATTTACCATGATACACCTTTAAGGGCTTTACTTTAACTTTTCCCTGGGCAATTCCTAAATGTCCGGGACCGTCGTGCCCCATTAAAACTACATCGTCCTTAAAGTCGATCGCATAATATTCGGTGAACGAACCGCCAACACCAAAGCTGTCCATGATTTTCATGGCCATTACATTCTTTATTTCATATTCTCCGGCAACAGGCACACCTTTGGCAGTAAGCAATGAATTTCCAACAATAATTGTACTCAAGGTATTTTTGTTTTCAGGAATACCCTCGCCCATATAATAATATGCAATGGCTCCCAGTTTATGCTTATCAACCAAGCCTTGCAGGGCTAGTGCTGTTATTGCAGCTTTTTGCACCTCATCCTTTGCACAATCTTCCTGGACTTCAAACTCATCGTAAATAAGTTTTACCATTCGGTCTGTATCCTCAGATGACACCTCTTTACGCAGAGCTGAAAGCTCATCTACTTCAATGGTTTCATAATGTCCGCCAAAATGAGCCACCATATTGGTCAGGTCTGTTTGAATATCCAACATTCCATTATAGTAATACCCCATACAAGCAGTGCGATTATGGTATAGTATATCTGCAACTTTTGCAGCCTCGACCCATTCTGTAACTTCCTCCCATAGTTTATCATCTTCTAAATGTCCGGTAATCTGATAGAAGCTGATTCCAACCAGGCTATTTAATTTCCTCTATTTCAGAGCTCTTATCACTTTTAACCGACTCTATTAATTCAGCAGCCGAACCGTTAAGCGTATTTCCTTCACTTAGAAAGATGGCGGAACCTTTTTTGGCTATAATACTCAATTGTTTTTCATCACTTCCGATCCATTTGTTACCCTCCAGCAGTATATTTTCTGATCCAGTAAAATTCAAGGTCACCCCTTCAAATTCATTGTCTCTTAAAATGCAATTCAATGCATTGTCAAAATTGGCCTTGTCTAAATTATCACTGATGCGATTGTTCTCCATAATAATATCACGTGGGCGCGGCCCATTCTGTCCTCCTATCCAATGGGGATGAAACCAGAAATGAAAATCTTCGAAATCATTGTTCTCAAGGGTAAGCCCCACACAACGGAAGCGTGTACTTGAATATTCCGTTCCAATGTCGGTAGTTTTGCAGTTACGAATAAGCGTACCCCTGTTCATACTTTCTTCATGTAAAACAATATCATCGGGAGATGCACCCTTGGGCAAGGACTCCAATGTGACCTTGAAATTCTTCCCTTCTACATCTTCAACACGAAGCACACGAGCCATTCCTTTTAGGCGTTCCTGCTTTGGGGTCCAGATACTGGCCCAATCGCCTTCCCGCCATAAAAAAGGCTCCTTGCCCATAAAATTTGGAGTAATGCTTATGGTATTGTCCGACTGGTCAACAATTTTCAAGGCCCGGGAGTAGATGGCAAAGGTGTCATCGTACATACCCGCGCCATCCCAGTCACCATCTTCTATCAGTGTACCCCAACGCCCGTTCTTGATATGCATGCCATCACGCCAGGAGACCAAAAGTTCTGTCTCAGGATTTGGGTTCTGAAGATCGACATTAGACAAGGTGACCGGCCCAGTATTGTGCTGAATTGTCAACCAGAAAAACGGCACACAATAATAGCGCAGGTTACTGAACTTAATTCGTGAACTGTGCATGATCTTGGTAAAACCACCCCTGTGACCATATTTTATATGAGGAACCACAAACTCAGTGGCTCCCTCATCATATGCTCTCTTCACACGACCTTGCATTGCTGCATCCGGAGTATGGCTTCCATCGGCATTTTTCTTGAAATGTACACGCAATTGCCGTTCATTCCCTCTCTGAGTCACCACCTCCACGTAAATGTTGTTCCCGTCACCTGAACGGGCACCTGGAAAATCGGGAATAAAGGACCTTCCAAAAAAAGGTGCCTGGTATTGGTTTTTCCCTATTTCAGGCACAGGATAACGCTCCGGGACGTCAATATCCATAGTCATATTATCGACATCAATCTTCTTAATTTCCCCTTGATAGTAGGGACGTGGGAGATAATCGATAACGAAACCATCGATCTGAATATTCTCAGATTGTTCCACCATAGCTAAGCCATCAGGAGGATGCAACAGCATCTTCGCACCGTTTCCTTCAATCTTAATTTTCCTGGCACCCCTAAGATCAAACACATATTCCTGCGTCATGTCTTTGAGGCCAATAACACGATAAGTTTTCCCTGCCTTAAAGCGAACAATTCCGACACCTGATTTTTTAGCGGCATCAACGGCTGCATGAATCGCCGCCATATCATCTGTTTCACCATCTCCATTTGCCCCAAAATCAGAAACCTCAAAAACCCTTGCCCCCGGAAATGTCGGCGTCGCAAATGCAATCATATAACCGATCCTGTATTTTGTACCTGAAGAAGGCTTCACACTCACCTGAATATTTTCACCTGCGCCAAGTTCATCAATCCGGCATTCAAAACGGTGCACGGCTGTATTCCGAACCACATGATCTTTACGTATAACTTTTCCGCCTGCTGTTACTAATAACTCAACAGAACCTTCCGAAAGCACTTCAAGCCAGGCCTGCCCTACCTGGTAATGTCCAGCTTCTTTGGCAACATAAGACCAATCCCGGGATTTATCTGAAACGGGTTCATCAATAGTAAAAACGGTAGTAGCTAGCACGCCTTTAGCTGTAATAGCCCAAAGGAACAGGATAATTATGGTCTTTAATTTCATTTTTTTAATTTGAGAGACTGTTCGATTCTTATATTACTCCTGCACTACTCCTTTCGACCTCACAGCCTTGTATTGAACAGCTTCATACTGCCCTGAATCCAATTGCTTTCTATTATTTCGAATGACTACATCGCTTGTTGCTTCAAGCCCTATGGCCGGGGAAGGACAATCAATGATGGTGTTTCCTTCAATGAGTAAGTTACGCGCACCTATGCTTTGTACAATTCCACCACCACGACGCTCAAATTTAAAGGATATCACTGGCTGGGTTGCATTTCCGTCAAACCCACAATCGTCGATGACATTGTTTCTGATAATGATCTCTGATGCATACAGTCCGTTGGGCCATGCTGTTTCATTCCTGAAATTGATAGCCATTGATGATGCTGATTTATACAAATTGTTTTCGATGAGACCTCTTTTTGCCCTGAAAACACTTCCATAACGACGTATATTGGTAAATTTTGAATTTCTGATGACAAACTCACCACAGGATTTTGAACGGTTCCATATCTGGGTACGATCCTGCAATTTGCTGGAGTTGGCATTTGCATCCCAGCCTCCGTTCTTCTTCGGCTCATTGGCTTTTACCCTGGCAAGTTCTTCACCGGTAATCATATTGTTCGGCAGTTCATCACGAAACTCAACCAAATACCTCCCATCCTCTTGCTTTTGAACGTTTATCACTTCTGTTTCCAGCAAAATCTTTCCTTCCGTAGGTTCAAAAAATGAGACCTCATCACTCCTTGAAAAATTAAAAAATACGGTGTCGCATAAAGCCACATTGGCATGGCCATTCGTTTTAGCCGAAGCTATAGCCACTGGGCGTGCATACAATGCCAGTCCATCATCTCCCAGTCCCTGTATATGTGTTCCTTCTATCCAGGGGCCCACTACATGCTCCCGGATATGCACACCATCAGCATTTCCCATCATCCATTTCCCTTCCTGCATAATCGTATTGCAATGCAAAATATTGAAGTTTGAACCTTTCTTTGAAACAAAGCCCATTCCACCCCAACCATCAGTAGTCAGGTTGTATGCGGTTACATGTTTACTTTCCGGAAAATCAACATACATAGTTGAACCACTTCTAAAGTGATACACAAAACGTCCACCCTCTTCCCAGTCAGTAATATCGCCACCTTTATTGAGTTGAATCGTATAGCTTCCATCCTTAGTTTGCTCATAGCTATCCATTCGATAGAAGGTAGAACTTTTGTCCTTCAACCGACCATCCACATATGGATCTAAAAGGATAAATACATCCTGGGCAATGCTACCTGAAGCAGAAAAATCAGGTGATCCTTCCTCTAGTGCCACTGTAATTATCCGATTCTCCTCATCTACTTTGTTAATGTATCCCTGTACCCTGAAAATACCTTTGGCATAAGTAACTTCAAAACCACTAATAGAGATATTTTCACACTTTTCTGCATAAATCAGTCCTTGCTTACGATTTGAGAAATGAAGTGTAGCTCCGTTTCCTTCAATCTCTATATTTTTTACATTGTTGAGTTTGATAAGAGCGCTCTGGAGCTCTTCTCCAAAATAATAGTCGCCTGCCGGGAATACCAATTTTACAGATCTACCCGCTGCAGCTAAATCTTCAGCTTGTTTTACAGCGGACTGTACAGCATCTGTGCAATCTTCCTTTCCTTCAGGGAGTGACACTGTAATAATTTCCTGTGCTTCTTTAATCGTAAAAGCTGTTGTTTCACTCCAGCCTGATATTTCTCCGTCGGAGGTAATGCTCCTTACCCGCCAGAAATATGTTCCTGCATCAAAAGGTCGATCGTGTACATAACGTGATAGCGCAATCGTATCCTGGTCGATAATACTGGAAAATGATTTGTCAGATGCAATCTGAATTTTATAAGACACCGGCATAGCCACATCGGCAAATTGTGCAGGATGATCTTCCCAATCAAAATTGTGGAATTTATATGAACTTGTTGGTCCTATATTTAAACCTTGCTCACATCCGGAAATACAAGTTATAAGCAGGCTCAACAAAACGATTGGTACAATGTTTTTCATGGACTTAAGTGTATTACTAATGCTTTGCTTTTTCAAATTGTGTTTTCTCCTGTATATCTCACAAGTATTAATGAACGATAATCTTCTCCAGGTACAATGCTGAATCATCTCTGACTTTCAGAATATACAGACCTTTTCCCAGTGTATTTACCGGGATAGTCAGCTGATCACTTACATCCTTTCTGAACATCATGAGCTTGCCTGTCAGATCAAAGAGACTAAGATCTGCCTGTGAAATATTTATTAATTCTACGGTAAACTCCGAAGTTGCCGGATTGGGATACACCTTAATTTTACTTGTAGCAACCCGGACTTCATCCTGAATGGACGTTATTACCCTGAATGAAACATGGATGGTACTATTGACCTTTACATCTGTAAATTCATAGCTATCTAGTGCCCCAAGTGAGACACCATTTGCCAATACGTTCTCCACTTCATACCCGGGATCAGCGGTAAAGGTATAGGCTTGTGATCCGCCTTCCAGCACACTAATCTCCCCTGATGGAGAAATGCTTCCGCCATTTCCGGCTGAGGCAGTTATTGTATAATAAACCGGATCCGGGGCCTTAATGATCAGGCTTGGGCTATTCATCCCTGATTCTTTCGAATAATAGGTTGACATCACTTCATCGTTGCCTGCATCACTCAGCATTATTGATATTTTGCCGTCCCCACTACGCTCCATCTCTGCCTGGGCCGTAATATCAAACTCGATCCAACTACCCACTGCAGGAGTGGTCCGGGTGCTCAACACAACTCCTTCCGATGGTTTATTTACCCAGGTAATACTTGTTTCTCCCCAGCTGTCATCTGCAACAAACATTGCTTTGTGGGGCGTAGAATTTCCATTTATAGCCGCTAACCTTAGCTGCAGTTTTGCCGAAGTGATTGGATTCTCAATAGATGATATATCAAACCTTAAATAACTCTGTCGCTTATAGTCAGGAGTATCTGAAGTTTTAACCACCAGGCTTTCTGAAGCACCAAAATTAGTATTCTCATACTGGCCAGCATGCACATATGCATCTGCTTCCGGACTTATATCTTCAGCACCCGGTATTTTACTGAAAGTCACAGATATGCTTTGGTCAGATGCTACATTATTCAGGGTATAAACATCCAATGCTCCTTTTGAAATCCCATTCACAAGCACATCCTCAACCTTATAACCTGCGTTTGCACTGAAAGTGAATGTTTCACTATCTCCACTGAATAGCGTGACAGCTCCACTAGGTGCGATCGAACCATTGCTTCCCGCTGATGCAGAGATAATATGAATATCAGGACCTGGTACATACACGTTTTTCTCAGGGTTCACTTGCGTGCTGAAGTCAATATCTCTTGTACGCGTGGCAGAGAACTCTACATCATCCAACACATCACCCGAGAGAATCACAACATTATTTCGGATCACCACATTTTCAGCTCCAATTAGCAAGATCTCCGGAGATGGACAGTCTTTAATAGCCTGACCTTCAATCAGGATGTTACGCGGACCAATACTATGTACAACACTCCCTCTCCCTTCGAATACAAATGCAATAGGAGCCTGCGTTCCGGGTCCATCAAAGGAACAATCTTCAATGCTGTTATTGCGTACAATAATCTCCGAGGCATATAATCCATTGGGCCAGGCTGTTTCATTGCGAAAATGAATGGCTCGTGAAGAAGCACCGCGATATTCGTTGTTTTCTACAACACCACGTTTTGACCTGAATACGTTGGCATAACGACGGTTATTGGTAAACTTACAATTTCGTATTATAAACTCGCCACACGATTTTGATCGGTTCCAAATCTGCGTGACATCTGTAAGCGGACTGCCCAAAATGATCCCCCCAGGTATGGTGTCGGCAAAGGTGGCCTTGTATGAACCTCCCAGGTCCATCACTTTTGTTACGCTTGTTTCCAGTAATATTCTTCCTTCACTTGGTTGAAAAAATGCAACCTCATCTCCTTCTTCCAAATTAAAATACTCACTTACACAAACAGCAGACTTTGGATCGCCTCCGGGATTCACTGCAGTCATTGCAATGCAGCGAGCATAAAATGCCAGTCCATCATCACCCGTTGCCTGTATTTCTGTGCCTTCTATCCAGGGTCCTACAACATGTTCACGTATATGCACACCATCAGCGTTCCCCATCATCCATTTCCCCTCCTGCATCACTGTTTTACAATTCAGAATATTGAAGTTTGAGCCTTTCTTGGAAACAAATCCCATAGCTCCCCAGCCATCAGTGCTGACATTATGCACTGTCATATTCTTTGATTCCCCGAAATCCACATGATGCGTTGAACCGCTTCTGAAATGATATACAAAACGATCTCCCACTTCCCAATCAGAAAAATCACCTCCCGCATTCACTTGTATTGTATAGGTTCCGTCCTGGTGATTCACATAACTGTCCTTCCTGTAGAAATTTGAAGATTGATCTTTTATGCGCCCATCAATATCCGGATCTAATAATATAAAAATGTCGTGGTCAGGGGCACTTGATGCTTCAAAACCGGGAGATCCCTCCTCAACAGATACCTTAACGGTTCTGGTACTTTCATCAACTGTCAACACATGCCCCTGTACCCTGAATATCCCTTTAGCATAAGTAACATTTATTCCACTGACAGAGATATTCTCACATGCCGTGGCTTCAATAAGTCCCTGGTTTCTTTTGGAGAGATGAAAAATTGCTCCGCTACCTTCAATCTCAATATCTTTAACGCCATTTAAACTGATCACTTCACCCACCAGGCTTTCTCCAAAATAATAGTCCCCTGCAGGAAAAAGCAGTTTCACTGAATTCCCGACAGATGCAGATGCCTCAGCCTGGGCAACTGAAGCCTGAATGCTTGCAGTACAATCTTCCTGTCCGCCGGGCAGCGATACAGTAATTACTTCCTGGGGCTCCTCAATGGTAAATGATACCGTATCCTGCCATTCTGAAATATTTCCGGCGTATGTTATGCTCCTGGTTCTCCAATAGTAGCTTCCCGGATTGAAAGGCTGGTCATGCACATAGCGGGACAATAGTACCGTATCGTTGTCAATAATTGAGGAAAACTGTTCATCTTCAGCGATCTGAATTTCGTAACTGATCGGACTGGCCACATCTGCAAATTGATCCGGATGATCCTCCCAGTCAAAATTTGGAAAACGATAAGTGCCGAAAGCAAGCTCCGGTTCTGAAATATCCAGGCTTACAACACTGGCCCAGGTAGATCCCAGTCTGAATTCATCGATACGCCCCAAACCTTTTGAAAATGCCAACCTGAAGGAATTAACACTTGTTGTCAGGCTTCCTCCTGTTGCTTCATAGTCCCAAATGAATGTATCATCGTTTGCAGGAACTGCATCTCCCTCTTTAAAAGCAGAAACCTTCACACTTACCTGTGCATTATCATACTGGTATTGGGCAACGATGAAATAGTCAACATCATTTTCAATGATACCCGGATCACTCTGCGTGGTAACCGCTCCCCAGCCGGCAGTATTCCCGACATTCACCTTTAATCTTCCATCGGGAGTTATGCCCACAGCAAAACCAGCTGCTGCACCGCTTGAAGTTAGACCGTCGATCCTGTAGTTCCCGTTAGCGTCTTTTTTTGTCAGAAAAGAGATATAAAAAGTTGTCGTTTCCTCCCCCAATTTCACCGGGTTAAGTAATTGACGGCTCACTCCCTGCCCGAAAGGTGATGAAGAGTAAGCGTGACCTCCTGTAGCAGGCAGCTCTACAGATGAAGGGTAATCCAGACTTGAAGGAGAAATGCTTACCGTACCATTTGCAACAGGCACTTGCCAGCTTTCGCTCCACCCCATGCCTGAAATGCCATTAACTGCACTTATTGGTGAACCAAAAATATCAAAGTCATCATATACATAGACACTATCATAGGAGGAATTAATTACAATCTCTCCAGCTTCTGCAATATGGTAACTTGCAGCAAAAATGACAATGCTCAGAAATAATCGCAGATATCTCATTTAGTACCAGTATCCTGCATTCCTGCAGATTTCAAAACGCACTTCCCAATTGCTCATGGCCTCTTCCCAGCTAACTCCCAATCTGTCAACCTCAGCCTTTATCTTTTCATATTGTTTGGGTCTGAATTCTCTGAATTTCTCCCAATCCATTTCCTTTACTCCTGACTGAGCGTATTTCTGATAGGGCCTGTAGTCAATTTCAGCGGGGTATTTTTCCCTCCAGGCATCAAATAAAGCACGGGCTTCTTCAACCTGTCTAACATATGCGCTATCGGAAATCAGATTATTGGATTCCATCGGATCCTTTCTCAAATCGTAGAATTCCTCAACAACCGGATCCAGATCTATCCACCGGGCATACTTGGTAGTTTTTGTTCGTACCCCATCATTGCGGGGAATATATATGGGTGCTGTTGGTGAAACAAAATGTTCAAAAAAGAAATGCTCTCTCCCTGTGGTCTCAGCTCCATTAATTATGGACTTTAAACTTTGACCATCCATGGTTTCCGGAGCCGGTACACCTGCCAGGTCGAGCAATGTTGGCGCTACATCAATATTTAATACCAAAGCTTCAGAAACGCTCCCTTTTGCTTTTGAACGTGGATCATAAACAATAAAAGGGATCCTCAGACTTTGATCATAGGGTGACCATTTCGCACCCAGCTGCTTCTCCCCAAAATGCGTCCCATGATCAGACAAATAGATAATCACCGTATTATCTGCCACTCCTTTTTCTTCCAGCATCTTAGTAATCTCACCAATGGAACGCTCCACGCTCATGATCTTTTCATAATAATGACTCACATAAGTCTGCATCTTTTCATCTGTACCAAACATGGTATTATAACTCCGGTTACCATAACCCGTCTGAACAAATTCCGGCAATTTTGCATGCTCCTCAGGAGTATCGGTTGATACCCTGGTAAAAGGAAATTCAGCCAATTTTCCTTCATCTTCAGGAGCTGGCACTGAAGTAGGGTGAGGCTCTTTGTAGTTGAGCTGTATGCAAAAAGGTTGTTCCCCAGGTACACTATCTAAAAAATCGTTGGCCATTTGAGTTAACCATGCTGCATCATGCAAAGTATCTCCCTTATATACCCTGAAAGCAGGTCCCTGAGAAGTGGTAGCATCATAAAAATCAAAGCTGGCTATTTGCTCTTTCGTTATCCCAAAACCGTGTTTACCAAACAATCCCAGGTAATATCCTGCATTACTTAACTGTGCCGGGTAGCTTTGGGCAAATGATTCCTCAGGAAGGGGTTTTTGAAATCTTTTTACCTGGTGATGGGACATATATTGTCCGGAAAGCAAACAGGCTCTCGACACACCACAAATGGGAGACACGACAAATCCCTGATTAAAACGAATACCCTCTGTTGCCAATCGGTCTATATTTGGGGTTTCAATCGGACAGGCTTCGTCATAACACGACAATGTTTGTGTGCGCTGGTCATCGGTGTAAACAATGATAAAATTGGGTCGTTCAGGTGTTTTTGCACATGCACCACACATGAGAACTACTGCCAGAATTATATAAATATGTTTCATGTAAATAGATTTTTTACCATTACTTAATTATCAAACTAATTGGATTTTACTAGTTTATACCTGGCTCCATTTCTCTCATCAAAAAGGATGTATATACCTGAACTCCAATCAGACAGATCGATATAATTTGTATTTATGCACTTCTTTATCATACTTCCGGTTTGTGTAAACACGTTAAAATCTGAATACCTGGAAAAAGTAAACATGCCATTTACACTCGGATTTGGATATACCTTCATGTCATTATCAATAGCAGCTTGAGGCACTGATTGTACCGTCGTATCAGGGACATTTTGCAACTCAAATTGAACATTGACACAATTGTCGTCAACAATCAACAATTGATCTTTGGAAAGCCTGTTATCCAAAACCTGGTTGCCTGTCCCGCTAACATTTTCCGAGTTGCTGACGTGTATTCCTATTTCAAAATCCTCATCTGAATAAACAGACCATTCATCAATGGTGTTGGTGATTAAGTTATTTTCCAGGATCACATTTTTGGCATAATCGATCTGGATGGCTTCATCCCTGAAATTATCAATGATATGATTGTTCCTGATCAGAATATTCTCATTGTAAATACTCCCGGTTTCCCAGTCAGGTCTGTTCACGTTGGTATTTAGTCGTATTCCTCTCCAGTTGGGGCGCCTGATAATGTTCCCCTCAACCAGCACCACATCGGGCATGGTACCCGGATCACTGGGTGCATACCCAATATGTATCCCGGATTGACCAGCATATTCAACAACATTATCAGCCACCCAGGTACGGTCAGCCTGCACCCAGACGCTGTTTCGGTATGCACCTATCAGGCTGTTTTTTCGGAATACAGATCCCTTTCCTGCATTGCTGCCATTATGAAACATATCGTCGCGTGAATACTCATAGCGGTTTCCTTCGTACCACACATTGTCTCCCCGATCCACGCCAACCCCACCTGAAGAACTACCCATGATACGGCCCTGTGTACGCAGATAGTTGTTATTCAAACACCGGCTATTGCTACAACCCGCATCTATTGCAAAATAACGTCCACGAGAAGCATGTGTTGTCATATTATTCAGAACAAAATTATCTACCCCCGAACTCAGAAAAACAACATCTCCTCCCCGGTGTGACAGCACAAAATAGTCTCCATCTTCCAGTTCATCCTTGTAGCGACCGTACTCGGAGCTCCCGCAGGTAAACTTGAAAGTTGTATCGTTCACACGTGCCTGCTCCCAGGTTTCCTCCATTTCAAAATCCACCCCTTTCAATCCTATTTTCTGGCTATGCTCGCTGCTCAGAAAATAACCTTCTGTATAGTGTTTCAGCACATCATAGGTTTTATATACTGAGGTATCCACAATCACTTCAAAGGTCCGAGCTTCCTTATTGAAATTTTTAACGACACCACCTATCTGGTACAGGGAATTCGGATGGTAATCAATAATGATATCCTTCACCTGCATACCTCTGCTGTTATTCACCTCCATAAAGCCACAGAGCCATTCTCCATGTGTAGCTTCAATGGTGATTTTGGAACCGCGTCCGTTTACCAGTACATGATCGTATCCATCCACATACAATAAAAAGCCATTACTTCTTGATCCCTCATCACTGACCGGATCCTGGCGTACATTGAATTCACCGTCTATTGGAAATCTTAATTCAACGGCACCCGGGGTCGTTTCGGAAAGGCTTAATACCGTTTGCCATTTGCTGCGTATCTCATCCCAGCCATCTCCCGGAAGAACATCCACAATAGCTTCGGGCTGGTTGATCCGGAAAGAGTTAATCCTGGACCAACCACCTTCAGAAACAGATTCATTGTTTACAAAGCGCAGTCTCCAGTAATAGATCGTATTGTACTCCAACTCAAAGTCAGGACAATAATAATTGATAAATACAGGTACGGTATCCGCATCAAGCGGGGAGCTAAAATCGCTGTGATCATCAATCTCTATTTCATAATACCCGGAAAAAGGGCCCGTATGTTGATGAGTCCATGAGAAAAACGGAATAGTCTGGTACAATGTCGCCCCGTTTCCCGGCACTTCAGCATATATACCTGAGGGATTCAGCACAGTTAACACTGCCGTATTACTTTTCATGGATACCCCATCATCGTTGTATGCTGCAACATTGAAATAGTATGCCGGGTTTCTATATTCTGCTGTTACCTCATGACTTGTAATATCAGCAGCAGTTCGTGCAAGCTCAGAACCATCTTTGTAAATTATATATCCTTTTTCATTGTCTGAGTTATCTGTCCAATTCAGCTGAACAGGGGACTCCGGCATTTGATTGCTGACTGTATCCGGATCAATTGCAAGATTCGTTGCAGCACTTATCGATCCCAGCCAGGCAGTGCCACTTGTAACACTCTGCAGGGTTGAACCCAGACGAAGTTCATCTATCTTCACATTCCCCTGTGAAAATATAAGCTGAAACCTATCCATCTCAACACCACTCTTTCCTGATTCAGATACGATCCAGTTCACAGCAGCAGGATCAGCAGGAATAGCATCACCCTCTTCAAACAATGCTATTTTATTTACCTGGCCCTCTTTTGCCAGTACAAGCAAGTAGGTAAGATCATTAGCAAATGAGCCATCCTCCGAAGGATCGCTCCAATTGGCTGAAGCCCTCACCTCCATGCTACCTGGTTCATTGATACGTAGGCCATATCGGGCATAACCGCCTCCAAAGCCCAGTAAAGTGAAAGATCCGGAGGCATCTTTCTGAACAAGTAAAGACAGGTAAAAAGTGGAATTCAATAATCCGTAGGTATTGGCAAAAGAACGTTCAATGCTGCTTTGTCCGTTTGAAGTATGTTCGATGTATCCCCCGGATCCACTGGCACCTGTACCTGAAGGGTATGAAAGACTTTCGGTTTCCGTAACACTGATGGCAATAGAAGCATCCGAAGTATATGCCCACCTGCCTGACCATCCTGCTCCCGAGATACCATTATCATTGTCATGCAACAGGCTGCCGGTAATATCAAAATCATCGTATACATACAGGGTGTCCTTATCGGTATTGATGATAATATTTTCAGCATGCACCTGCGATACAATTGCCACAAGCATTAAAACGATGGTATGGAAATAATTATATTTCATTCAATTCATTTTTTTGTTCTACTCAACTCTAAGTATGATTTTGCCATACGCTTCCCAATTTCCTCCTGGGAGGCAGTATTGTAATGAATCCTTTTTCTTTGATCGATCTCAATATCAAGAAGCTCATTTTTTTCAAGGAATATATTTTGAGTATTGAATATGATACCAGGAGCCTGTAAAGAGGTCACATTCACAAACCGATCTCCTTGAATTAGTCCCTTTAGTTCATATTCCCCGGCACAATTGCTTACATCAAAATGCGTGCATACTTCCTTGTAATCCACACCCTGAAGTCCTGATTCAACTACAAGTCCCGAAAGGGGTTTCCCTCGCACATTACGCACAATGCCCGAGATGGAATATGTTCCAGGTTTATCCCTGATCACTTCTTTATACCATTCAACTACAAAATCAGCTTCATCACTCTCATAGTTCATCCATTTGTCTGTGTAGGTAATTTTTTGCCCATTCACGGGATTGGTAAACAGTTCATCCTGTGGTATAATCCGGGGAATGGGTACTGAAAGCATGGTAATTTTTCCCGAAGTATCTACACCGCTTGTTGAAATATATCCAGCCACACTATCCATATGCTGTCCGCCCACCAGCGCAGCACGACCCTTAAAACGTGTCGCACGCTCTATGGCTGAAACCCTGTATGCATTGTAATCGCAGTTGTGGGCCCAATTGGTACACCATGCCCTGTGACCATCATAATGATCGTGCGAATGAAAACCCAGCCAGATATCCGCTGCCCTGTCATCATTTAAACCAAGTCGGTTCACAGCTATTGCACCCCTTGAGAAACCTGTAATAAAAACCGAAGATGGATCACCTCCATAGTTCAGACAAATATCCTTTACTTGCCTGGCACAATAGTCAATCGTTTTTGTTTCGCTGCCCCACCAGGTGAGCTCACTCCTCATTCCATCTGCAATCACTCTTACTCTTTTACCAGCTGCAGCATGCCCTACAAGCATCTCAGGAGTTTCAAAAGACTTTTGAGCGTAAAGCGATTCACATGAAATAAGAGAAATTAAGCATAATATATGCAACCAGGTATTCATCTGATCACTTTTGCTGAATACAACTTATTATCGTATTGATATCGAATAATCTTAACTCCTGTACTCATATTTATTCTGGAGTCTGCAATGAAATAGGGAAAGGCCTCAACAGAGTCCAGATAAATACATCTTCCCAATATATCGGTAATGGTAACAATCCCTCCATATCCCGGACCCAGTAATTTAATTCCATCAGGTAAATATTGTACCTGTAGTTCCCCTGAGTCAATAGATTTCTGGTTGACACCTGTTGGATCATAGTCTTCGTCGAAGGTTACCGACTTATATGAAGTGCCGATGAGGATCTCATCCAATTTCACAGTGCCATCTTCAATGGTAATAATCAGTCTGTCCTGATCCACACCGGTAGCCATTGGATCACTTTCTACATCCCAGGCAATATTTGAATCGTCAGCAGGAAGTTGATCTCCAGTATTGAATACTTTCACACTTGTAACAGCCGAATTTCCACCGCTGTTTGTAAATTTTACAAGCACAAATTGTGTGGTGTCATTTTGAAACACTTCACTAACACTGCTCTTTTCCCCTGTACTGCTTTGAGCAATCACCGACCCATTCGCCGTCACTTCAATACTGAAGCGACTATAATTACTGCTGTTATTCGTTGCGATTTTAAATGCCCCGCCGGCACTTTTTTGAGCCAGGAAGGACATGTAATAGGTGCCACCTGCTAAACTAAAAGGTGATTCCAACATACGCTCATTGCTTGCAAAACCCTGTGTTTGCATAATACGCCCACCTGCAGTATTCATTTCAATACCTTCAGGATACGCAAGACTTTTTTGCTCATCAAAACCTATACCAGCGCCACTTGCATTCCAATTACCTCCCCATCCATTGCCAGACCCATTATTGGTGATTGACATTCCTGTGAAATCAAAAGGCTCATCAGCATATACCAGATCCTGGGGCTGAGCCATTTCCGGCAAAAATGGAGGAGCATAAGATGGATATACTTCCGGTTGAGAGAAGTTGATCGTGGAGCTTATATCCTTATTGTACTTCTCTTCCAGGGCAGAAGCATCTCCATTATAGGCATATTCTCCGAACACATAGGCATTTGAAGCAGAACGAAGCTTAATGGCATCACCAGTAATATTTGTAAAATAGATGCTATCCATGACAATACGCGGACAATTATTCACATCCACCTGCCCAACATTGATGGTGCAATTCTTTATATTCAGGTTCCATGTATCATCCACATTGAATGTACTTCTCTCGTTGATATAGCAGTTGTCAAATTTCACATGGCGTGGACGTGTGCGCCATGGTTCCCCGCAATAGGTCCAGAAATGTATACTCTGAAAGTCACAGTCCTTATACAAAACAGGCGTACGTTGACGCACGGCAGTGCTTCGTCCCTTTGGAGTAGTGGTGCATCTGCGGATCACCATATCCCTGTTGATGATCTCTTCGTTTATCGCGTACATCCCTGCTTGCACCTGGGAAAGAGTACTGTCCAGCGTAATATCCAGAAACCTGGGATTATCAGTTTCGGCAACTACTGTAACTCGTGCCATACCATAATACTCCATCTGACTTTCATCCCAGAAACTAACCAGATCACCCACCTGCCATACCATCTTATCTGTATATTTTTGAGGGGACTCTCCAGTTTTGCTTTGCAGGTGAATTATATTTCCTGAAGTACTTTCCACTACAGGCACATTACTATGCGGACTAAAAATATCGTCATAAGTATATCCTGCATCAAAATCCCCATCTTCAATCATTATACCGTAACGGTTTGCCCATACATGCCAGCCATCACGCCAATTCACGTGCATATCTTCAGGATGTGGGGCAAGCATATCTGTATTTGAAAAAGTGATCGGACCATAGTTGCTTCCGATGGTATATCCAAAATGGCATACCGAATGTGTAAGGATATTACTGATCTTTACCCTGCTGCTTCGTTTGATCCCACAATAAGGCGAATCCCTGTATCCGTTTGTGTGTCCGTAATCTCTGTCTGGGATAATATAATCTGTGGCATTCTGGTTTTTCGAGTGCTGCAAGTCAGCTGTTTCATGGTCCTGTAAAAACACCCTGATCGCATGATCATCCTCACCAATCCGGGCTGTACTATCCACGGATAAATGTCTGCCATCTCCCATTTTTGTTCCCGGTAGGGTAATCCAGAAGCTTCGCCCAAAAATATCTTGAATTTGCCTGTATTTCCCGGTAACAGGGGCATCATATCTTGCATCCACCTGCATATCAAGGTAAAGATCCCCGACATTCATCGCCGTAATGTCGCCCTGAAAATAAGGCAGGGGATCATAGGTTGTAGTGAATCCGTCAATGTGTATATTCTCAGAATTATCCATCCTGATAAAATTTCCTTTAGGGTGCAGGATGATTTTAGCACCGTTCCCCTCAACCTTGATGTTTGAAGCATTTAAAAAATCAAACATGGCATAGTTTTCAGGACCTTCAATAAAGTATGTTTTTGATCCGTCGAAACTGACAATTCCGCCTCCTGCATCCTCTGCAGCAGCACATGCATCCTTCACAGCCTGGAAATCATTTGTAGCCCCATCTCCTACTGCGCCAAAAGACGCAACATTATATTCTGGCAAATCAGCAAAGGTTGGTGTCGCAAAAGCTAAACGGTAACTCAGCTTGTAGGCGGCCCCGTTTTTTGGTGTTGCAGAAACACTTAGCTGCTCTCCTATAGCAAGATCCTCCATGCGGGTCTCAAAACGGTAGGGTGCCGTGGTCGACTCAGCCGTGAATGATTTGATGGTTTTGCTTCCCCGCTTTACCTCCAGGTCCACTTCTCCATCCGTGCCATCTACCCATATCCATGCATATCCAAGCTGGTAATTACCTGCTTCGGCAACTTCATAGGTCCATGCCTCTTCTTCAGTTGTTGATTCCTGGTATACCGCCTGTACATCACTGTTAGCTTGTTCAACCTCCTCTATTTCAGGAAAAGCTGAAGCAATATCCGTGGTACTTACACTTTTCCAGGTATCCCCTACTTTTAGCTCATCAAGACAAATTGTTTTGTTAGTGAAGGCCAGGCGAAAATAATCAATGGCCACCATCCCTGTGGCTGCACCTTCTGCTTCCAGATCCCAGCTGGCAGGCTCCTCTACAGGAACAACATCATCTACACTATATACCGAAATATTCATATTTGGTTTAGTAGTGTAATAATACTTGGCTACCACAAGGTAGGTTTGATCATTTTGAACAAAACTTTCAGAGGACAATACGGTACCATTGTAGTCGGTACCTGCCTGTGCACCCAATTTCCCATCCTCCCTGATATGTATTCCGAAGCGATCAACGCCATCTTCACGAGTACCACTGATTCTGAATATGCCGGAGCTGTTTTTCTTGAACAAGAAAGAAACATAATAGGTGGATCCAACAAATTTGATTGGATTCAGGAGGTAACGGCTTATACCAAAAGCGCCTTTGGTGGTATAGATATACTCATCCCCGAGAGCAACACCATCCGAATGACCGGTTTGGTAGGTCCAGTTATCACTCCATCCTGAACCTGTCGATCCGTTATTATTAGTCAGTACAAAACCATCAATTGCAAAATTATCTTCTACATATAAGGAATCCTTTGATGTATTAATTGAGATATTATCGGCATATGCTTTTTGTGCAAGCAGGCTAAATAACACGATCCCACAAATATATATATTATTGATTTTCATATCCTTGTCTGATTATTGTACCACTCCAATTGTACTTTGTTTTGTTTCAATTATCCGGCCATCCTTTCTCAGCGCCTCCACAGAAAAACTAAATGTACGCTCACCTTCTTTCACCGGAATTGAAAACTCATAAGGGTAATCCGTATCCACTACTGTTCCCTGCTCATTCTCGGTTTCCCAATGCAAGGAAATTTTTTTTAGCGTTTTTGATTCTGCAGTAGAATACACGTATGCTTGCCACGGACCGGGCAGCATCTGCAGGGAGGTGGCTCTGACCTGGGTGCTGTCAGCACAGTCTATCTCAACAAAATAGGGCAGATCCGGTAATTCCGGAGCTTCATATTGCCTGTGCGTTTCTACATCAATATCCAGTTCACTCAATTCAAGTACTACACATCCCCTGGAATCTATCTCCAGTGCACCACTGTTTTCAGTTAAGGCAAGATGATCATGGTTTTCTGTTAGAATCTTCGCATATTGAACCTGCCTGTCTCCTTTTGAGATATACCCGGTATTGAACCGAACATTCACCTTTTGTGCTTCACTGGATTCATTCATCATGATCAGGAAAAATTTGTCCTTAGTGTGTGCTGTTAAATAGTTAATCTGTGGATTATCAATATCCACCAGGCTTTTATCGAACCACAGCCAAACATCTTCTTGTCCGAATACCTCACCTGGAGCATGTCCATATACCGAATTATCGAAATATGCATAACCAAACTGTCTTAAGCCTGGGAAGCTAACTTCACCTTTCGAAGCCAATTTTACCTCACTGACCAGGTAATCGATGGTCCATGACAAGTGTACGGGTATGTGGTGATAGTACACAAACCCAATGTCAGGTCCTTCATATGGATATTGTGGATTTTGCATCAGATCGGTGAAGGTTGTGTAGTAGTATCCGGCATAATTGCCCATGCGCGCCAAAGCAGCATTCCGGGCATAGGTTTCAAATTGTTTGTCGCCCGTATAATGTGCCAATCGCAGAAATCCTCCTGTCCAGTTAGCCTGCAGGATCATTCGTCCTCCATTGTCTTTATATGTATAAGTAGAAGGCTGCTCATAGCCCAGTCCGGCATTGGACACCAACCACGCCGGGACTTGTTTCTCTTTTACATCGCCTTCCTTGCGCGGGTATCCAAGACGAAATTCTTCTTCTCCCTTATGCAGCCACCTGTCCATTTTATCACCATGCACATAATCGTTGGGGTGAATGGAGATCATTTCATCTTTTGGCATGGGCTGGGTCCACATGCCAGTCATTGTTAACCTGGCGCCTTTCTCAGCTGCATCAAGAAAACGTCTTTCACCTGTCACTTCATAAAGGGCCAGTAAGCCTTCCCAATCGGGCGTATAGGCCATCAAGAAAAACTCCCTGAGACTAATGAAATTTTCCTGCGGAATATTTACAATACGATTAATATAGGCATCTGCTTCTTTGATGGCACTATCCAGAGCTGCCTCGTCATTTGTAAACAGGTATTTACCCAGCCATTCGTCAAATGGCTGAACATGTGGTTCAAAACCCTGTTGCCGGGTTGAGAGATTCAATAGACCATTTGGAAAGGCAATATCTTTAAATACCGGACTCCGGTAATTCATCATCTGCCAGATCCCGGCATAGACCGTTGAGCCAAAAATATCCACCGGACCATTCATGTGACCACGGTTATATCCACCTGTATTTTCAGGCTCGGGAGAAAAGTGAGGATTGTCGCGTGACAATACATATTCCAGGGTTGGAAGCGTTCTTCTCCTGAATAGTGCAGTATCTCCTGTTAGACGGTAGAGTGATGCGATGGTAAGGGGTGATGATTGTGTGGATCCATTTTTTGACTCAATCTGGTAGTTTGCTTTGGCCCGTTTCCACCATCCGCCAAAATCATCATCCATATAGAGATCAATCATGTTATAAATGGATTGTGACATGGAAACCTGTCCATTTTTCCTGTAATCGTACCAGCCGAAAACATTGTCAGCAATATCCCGGTATGTGGCATACCAGTCGTCACTTTCCACGAATACACGGAAGGAGAATTTTAGTGTTTTTCCTGCCTCAGTAATGGCAGCATCTGTTCCTAAAAGAGGACCATAAATAGAAGGTTGCACTTTCCCTTCCGGATTCTTTATGTGCAAGCCATAATGTGATTTTATTGGAATAGGAAATTCATATGGGACCTGGGTGGGTTCGCCGGAGATGCCCCAGGAAAGGGTTTGATCATCTTCTGAAACCTGCATTAATGAGAGTGGTGTTGGGGCCGCAGCCTGCATCTGGGTATAGTTATCTTTAGGAAATCGTTTTTGTTGCACCAACATCGGCATCAATAATTCGTCGACTTCCTCAATGGGTTTACTCTTGAATAAAAAGTATCCTAAAGAGTATTGAGCCGTTTTAGTGGGAGTAAACTCCAATTCTACTTTTGCTGTTTTATCGCCCGGTGCAAGCTCCCATACAGCATTCAATTTGCCTGTCTCCAGTGGGTAAAATTCCAGCACAACACGATTTGCACCATCTTGCTTTGCTTTTCTCACAATGGCTTCACGATTCTTTCCTGCATTCCAGATCAGTGGTGTAAAGCCATCTTTTTGATTGGCTTCCTTCGTAGATTTCCATTTAGGGTGCATCAACCTGTATAGCTCCATTTGCAATGAAGTATCTGCACTTAGTACCTGGTAGGATTCTGCAGATGCATCATTTGGCACTTTATACCATCCACTATTCGTTTTAACTTCAATCAGGGGTGTCACACTTTTTTCCTTATTGCGCGTGCATTTCACAAATGATATTCTCACCGTTTCGTTCTCCAGGCGTGCTGTAACTTTGTCAGTCTGCTTTGTGACCGATGAGAATGGCACAACGCTCTGGGCGAGCATGGAGCCAGAAAACAGCGTACAAAACAAGAGTACCAGTGGGACAATTCTCCTAATTTTCATTCTAATTTATTTTGTAAAGAGGCTGCAAGAGAAGTGATTTTCACTACTCGGGCAGCCTCTTTCATTTTTCAATTACATATCTGATGCAAATCTAAGACATGTAATACCTCAGTTGTTTTTACTTCACAAATTTAACAGCCCCAGCCTCAGTTTTGACAATATAGATACCCTGAGTCAGGTGTCCAATATTCACAGCTTCTGCAGTGTTCTCAACTCTCAGAATTTTTCTGCCAGAAACGGAGTAGATATCAGCCATTCCTTCATAGTTCAATATGTTCAATAAAGAACCGTTCTCACTGACATACACACTCATAACTCTTGCATTAATCTCCTCAATGCCAACTTCATTTCCTGAGCTAAAGCTAAAGGAAAACTCTTCTGCCAGTCCATTACCATTCGCATCTTTTGCTGTTGTTGCAACAGTAACGGTATATGCGGTGGAAACAGTAAGATCATCTGCAGCAATAGTAACTTCCGTATCTCCATCCCAGGTATATGTAGCATTTGTGAGAGTGGGAACGACTGAAATCGCAGCCTCAACACTTGCCTTATCCATCGCTTCAGAGAAGGTAATGGTAATGTCAGAATCCAGGGCAATCCCTGTAGCATCATCTGCAGGTGTAGTTCCTGTTACTGTTGGTGCATCATTATCAATAACTCCTACAAGGGTAACAGATCCCAGGGAATTGGCATTATCCCAGCTCCAGCCATCTTTATTCTTATCGGTCCAGGTATACTGTCCGTCACGATCAGCCTCAGTATCATCGTCGTTATAACGAACATCGATTCTAAACTGGGTGCCCTCAGGGAATAAGCCAATATTTTCGTCATAATCGCGCAGCACAACGGATAGCTCAATGGTATAGCCATTTTCAGTGAATTTATATGCTTTCTCAGCACCTTTTATCGCTGCCATACCTTCGTGGATATAAAGTGTAGTATCGCTACCTGCAGGAGCAACCAGGTTAAGACGGTTCATTGTCCATTCTCCGTTTTCACCTACTGCCATAGGCATATCAAAACCATCGTCCTGACCAATATCAGTACCACTTCCGTCGTTAAATACGAGTTTCTCATCTGCTACCTCAAAAAGGAAGTACAGGTTGTCATTATCCCACATGGCGCTCCATGTACATTGGTAATCGGCAGCGTCAACAGGGGCTAGCTCCCCCTCATCAGATACTCTCTTAACAGGATTTTTAAATGCATTTGCCCATGCATCATCAACAGCACCATCTATAACAGGTGCAACATCTGTTTTAGCAATTTCAATCTTGGTATCCACGTAGTTCTCTGCATCAAATTTGAATGTAACAGAAATCGTATCGCTAAATCTTTCTGTATCTCCATCATAGGAACTGACCTTTATGATATAAGTTTGGTCTTCGGTCAGACCAGTCAGTTTAAAATAATTTTCATTTTCGCCTACAGTTCCCACTTCTGTTTCATCAAGATAGATTTTAAAACCCTCCTCTACGATACAGTTATCTGACCAGTACAGATCTGCTGTGCTGGTAGAGCTTCCTTCAAGATCAAGACGACTGGGAGCAATAAGTGGAAATTCACTTATATCAGTGATGGTGGTGCCTGATACCTCGTCCCATGAAGACCCAACTTTCACCTCATCGATATTCGCTGCACTGGACCTGTACAGTAAACCAATGATTTCCATCTTTACTCCGGTAGAACCCATTTCTGTTTCAAAATCCCATTCGCCATCTGCTGGTTCTGCAGTTGCATCACCCGACTTGAAAATCTTCACTTTGGCAGATTCATTGCCTGTATATTTAGATACAACAAGATATGTGGTGCCGGCTTCAAATTGATTGGTAGTTGTACTGGTTTCAACTTTTCCGGTTGTCTTCCTGAAACGCAAAGCACCTTCTGGGCTCACTCCTACACCAGCACGGTAACGCGCATTACTAGGATTGTCTCCACCTAAAACATCGAAAGAACCATCAGCAGTTCTATATGCAAGAAATGACATATAAAAGTCTGTGGATGGAATTGAAAATTTGTGATTCATCCAACGGGTAATATGTCCAACACCGCTACCACTGAGTGGTATCGGTCCGCTACCACTCATGTATTCATTTATTGCATACACGGGGCCTCCGATATAACCAGTCGTTTCGTAAACCCATGGTCCATCCCAACCAGTTCCTGTTGAGCCGTTGCTGCTGGTAAGAACGCCATCGCTTATTTTAAAATCATCGTAAACCATATCCGTTGAACCGGTAGTAAAGGCCACAACTTCCTCTGCCGCAAGAGCATTTGCCTTAAGATCCATAGCAGCAGTACCAATGGTAAGCGTGTATGCAGTGTTAATTGCAAGCTTATCTCCTAAAATAGTAACCATGGTATCACCATTCCAACGATATGCTGCGTTTGCAATCTCTGGAGCAAGGGTGATCGCTCCTTCAACACTTGCCTTATCCATTCCTTCTGAGAATGTAATAGCAATGCTTGAAGTTATCAGAACATCTGTTGCATTGTTTGCAGGTGTTGTTTCTATTATGGTTGGAGGTATAACATCTTTAAGAATAACCGTAAAAGCAGTTACATACTCTGTTAGTGCATTTCCACTTAGATCCGTCGCAGCAGCACCAACAGTCACTGTATATTGGGTAGCACTTGCCAAATCGTCCGCTGAAATTGTTAATTTGGTTTCACTTTCCCATGTGTACACGGGGTTTGCGAGTACTGGAGCAACTGTAAGAGCACCTAGCACACTTGCCTGGTTCATAGCTTCAGAAAAGGTAATGGAAATGTCAGAAGTCTCATCAACATTTACTGCATTGTTTTCAGGACTTACTTCTACAACTGTTGGAGGAGTTTCATCCTGCTCGAAAGTGAAAGTTAATTCAGTAGCAGCAGTTTCAGTAGCACCATCGTATGCAGAAACACCAACTGTATATTCAGTTTGATTTGTTAAACCTGTAAGTTCATATTGTTCAAGGTCTGGCCCTACAGTTCCAACTTCATTTCCACCCATGTAGATTTTAGATCCTACTTCATTATATGCATTATTCATCCATTTAAGATTGGCTGTTGTGGCAGACGTTGCCAATACTTCAAGACCAGATGGAGCCACAAGAACAGTAGCATCGGTAGCACCTGCCCATGAATCGCTAATTTTGAAATCATACAGATTTACATTTGCAGCATCAAAAGCAAGCCGGACTATATCGAGGTTAACTCCTGTCGCACCTCCAGCTGCTTCCAAATCCCAACTACCTGCAGCAGGTTCATCAGTTGGAATGGCATCTCCACCTGCGTAGGAGACAATATTCATAAATCCTGTACCGGAATACCAATACTTTGCAACTACAAGATAAGCTTTATCATTTTCAATGACACCTGCAGCACTGGATCCTGAAACTGAGCCGGAAGCTGCATAAGCATCTATTGTTCCATCAGCCTTTATTCCTATTGCATAACGAAAAAGATCATCAGAAGCTCTTCGTCCTTGCAAAACAAATTCGCCTGTGGCGTCCTTTTTTACAATAAATGACATGTAAAAAGTAGAGGAACCCAATGGTATACCAGCACTTAAAGTCCGGGCTATACCAAAACCTCCATCTGTAGCATCAAATGCTCCATTGTTAACAGTAACACCACTTGTTGCTGGAGCAACATAGGTCCATGCATCGGCCCATCCGGAACCAGATATGCCATTGACATCCGTCAAAGGGCCATCATCGATATCAAAATCGTCCCAGACAGTTACCTGTGCCTGAGTGACCGTGAAATTCGCAAATAATGCGAAAAGGAATAATACTATTCCAATAGTAAATTTCTTTGTTTTCATAGTAGATAGTTTTAATTAAAAATTTGAATTTTTATTATTTATTGCCATTGATTCAATCCGTCCAAAACTCTGTTACGGAAAATAAGAGTGTCACTAACGGTATAGCTATTACCATCAGCATCCTGGTATTTGTAGTTAAGATAAAACTCACGTCTTTCTGGTTCATAGCTTGATACACTATTTGGCGCTACCTGCCATAATGAAGCGTTGTTTGCCAGAATCCCAACAGTATTATCTTCATTTACAGATAATTTGAAACTATAATTTGTGCCGGCAGACTTCTGATCAGCGATCCCATTGCTTATGAGAGTATCATGGGTAAGAGTTGTTAACTCCCAATTATTTACAGCGTTTGTTACCGGTTCTTCCTGGTGGTAGCGGATCACACTATCTGCTCCACTTACAGAATCAATTCGAAGTACTCCATTGTGATAATAGTGCCCAAATTTTGCAGCCTCGACCTTTAGTGTTAATATCATTGTGGTCTTTGCTTCAAGAATGGTGTCAAGAGAAGTTGCTGTTAAGCTGAAGGGGATATAGTAATTGATCGTGTCGGCAGTATTGAAAAAATCTTCAGTAACAGTAAGGCTTATTTCACCCCCCAGATCACCGGGAAGTATTTCAAATTGCTGATCGTTGCTTAAGGTGTAGTATGACTCGGGTAGAAGTGTAAGAGTGCTGTCTGCTTGAATGGTATTATCAATCTCGTAACTTACCCATTCGCTGCTTGTATTTTCCCGTCTGCCTCCCATTTGAACTGCCAATTGTATATGATCAAATTCACCATAAACAAAAGTGCGTTCCAATGTCTGATGAGGAAAATATACTGCGGTATATTCAAAATCTTTCGTATAATCATCATAGAAATAATCCTTGCATGATGTCAGCGTCAGCATTGCAATAATAATATATAATAGCTTTCTCATTTTTCTTGATTCTTAATTATTATTCCCAGCCTTCATTCTGGACAAGGTTTGGCATCAGATTTATTTCACTATATGGAATCGGTAAACTTTCAGAGGCAAAAGCACGTACTTCCACCTCAAATTCTTCATAATGTTTTCCATTGGGAGAGTCTTCGTCCAGGGTGATTCTTATCCCGTGTACCGGAGTGTTCACCTCCAAGCCCCAGCGTCTCAGGTCCCAGAAACGGGTATCTTCAAAACATAGTTCAATTCTACGTTCATTGCGGATGAAATCCCTGAATGCTTCTTGTCCCTGGGCTGCAACCTCGTCCAGATAGTAATCTTTTGTATCACCTGGATCTACCAGGCTTTTAAAACCTACCCGGCCCCTGATCTTCCCCAGAATATCTTTGGCGGATACTCCATAATCCGATACAGTAGTCGGATCAGCCATAATTTCATTCAGTGCTTCGGCAAAAAACAGGTAGAGGTTGGTCTGACTGATGGCCGTATAAAAGACCAATGAGCCGTTTTTTCGTGAAGGATATAATTCAGTATTGTTTCCATTGTAAAATTTATTCAGGTAATAGCCGGTTTTTGTTCCGGTAATTGGGAAAGCTTCACGTGACTCTTCTCCTCCAACGTAGGTGTCAACAGTGTAATTCTCCAATCCAAGATCCACGTGTCCGTTTAATACAGTTCCATCATAAATAATTGAAGACTTTAATCGCGGATCACTAAATTGATAGGGAGAGTATGTTTCAAGAAGATCCAAAACCTCCTGAGAATGCATTTCATATGGATATCCATCAGACAGGGGGAAGCATTTCACCAGGTCGCGTGAGGGATTGGTCTCTCCATCGCCCCTGTATGAGGGTGGATAATTTTGTAGTTCGTTACCAAAGTAGTTACTTGAAAAATGACTTCGCCAAATTGCATCCCTATTACTGGTGTTTAAAAAATCTCTTGGCTGCAGTGAATTTCCATTCAGCGAACCATCATATTCTTCCAGTGCCACTGCCAGATGGAAGGCTGCAGAATCCATGGTAATCGTCCCGTCAGTGTAGGCCGGACTTGCTGCAAAAACATATGCCATGGCCTTTAAGGAACGGGCGGCGTGGGTAGTTGGTGCACCATAATGCGTCTCTCCTGTTACAATGTCATTCCCGGAATAATCATTTTGGAGATAGATCACTGCAGAATCACAATCGGCAGCTATGGCCAAAACAGTTTCAACATAAGTGCTACGGCTCAATTCAAATGCTTCCTCTTCAGACAGGATGGTCTTCACTACCGGAATTCCCAATGATTCTCCTCCGACTTCAGCACCATAAAGTTTCAATAAACTCCAGTGATACCATGCTCTCAGGAAATATGCTTCGCCTCTATACTGAATAAAGGCTTTTGCATTTTCCGTTGAATCGGTATAATACATTACATCATGCTCTTCATCATCATCACCTATCGGGCTTAGACCGTTCTCCATAAATAGATTAAGGCTTCTGATATATCGGTAATATTCATTCCATTTGTCCATGGTATTATTGGATGCTGACAAAAGTCCCATTCCAAAGTTTCGCATGTTTCCAGAAACATTGTTGCTTACAGCATTATCCGTAGCGATATCTGTATAATTGTACTCTACTGTTCTGAAAGTCGTTGGAATACCTCCGTATGCATAGTATAGCGGCCCGCGGGCAAAAGATGGGTTATCCCACACGAATTCTTCGTCATAGGTTCCCTTGCCTTCCAGCTCTGGTTCAAGAAAGTCTTCGCAGGAAACCATTGCTGCTGCTATTATGAGGAACAATATGAAGCTTACATATTTCATTTTTCCTGTTTTAAACGTTGTTATCAATATAATTTATCACTAAAAATTAACACTTAGACCACCCGTAAATGTTCTGGCAGAAGGGTAGGTGCTAACTCCCAGGTTCAGGTATTCAGGATCAAGATCCTTGATTTCTGAAAATGTAAGGAGGTTGGTGCCTCTTAGAAACAATCTAATATTCGATATATTCAACTTATCAATAAGGCTTTCCGGAAGGTCATATGACAATTCTACATTTTTAATCTTAAAGAACGCAGCATTTCTTAACCAGTAGGTTGAAGTGA
>JAAEOI010000387.1 GCA_024244665.1 Bacteroidota bacterium
ATTTCTTTGATGATATCTATCACTTCAAGAGGATTCTTATGTGTATTGACAGCCTGGAAATATTCTGTAGTCAGCATGGATAGCACGGGAACACTATCCTGGACGATTATCCCCGAAACTTTTTGTGAATTCTCATGGAAAATACTGGTGACTCCGTTATCACTCACATGTTTGGCCTTTTCATAGCCAGCCCTGCAAACTGGTGCAACACCTGCCAGGACAGATAAAAAGATCACAGCCAGATATTTCTTAGTATTCTTCACTGCGATTAATAATATCAGGGATTTCTCTGCAAATTGAACCAATTTAATCATTTAGTATCAATCAAGGTAAATCAGAACCTAAAACAGTCATCAATGAACTACATTTCGACACCGGTCGCTGCATCTATGATAATTTTGAGAAAGCGTTTCTGTATGTGGCCGGAATACAGGAATCTGCTGACATCCAACAAGACCAGGACGAGGTAACTTTTACTGCATTTATTCCAGCCGGGAGGTATGACCTTGAAGCCCGGCTGATCGACAAGGAAAACAAGATGCATCCGGCCTACTACCTGTATATTGAAAAGTTGTAACAGACCGGGCCGGTCATTATGGAGATCAAATATTTCTTTGCCAGAAGGAAAATCGTTAAATTATACCTAAATATATTCCAATCCTGACAGGAATTCATATTTGTAGTAGTTTTGAAACCGGTTCAGGATATGCACACAAGGAGATACAAGGTGTTAAATGTGGAGATTTAATCTTTCTTTTATATACAGGATTTTACTCTTTTTACTGGCGGTGATTTGCATCCAGTGCCAGGAAAAAGAAACACCACCTGTTTCTGAATTTGAAGCCGATTCCACGGTTGTTGAACAGGGAGGAACAGTGCAGTTCTCAGATCTTTCCCTGCACGGACCAACAGAATGGAGTTGGAGATTTGAAGCAGGAGATCCCCAGATCTCCTCGTTGCAAAATCCTGAAGTCACCTATTATCATTCAGGGGATTATGAGGTAAGATTGACAGTTACAAATGATTTTGGTACCGATGTTATTATAAAGGATAATTACATCAGTGTCCTGCAACCCTTCCCCACTGCAGAGTTTGTTGCCGATTCCACAGAGGTTGAGATTGACGGGATCGTTCGTTTCACCGACATGTCAACCGGTAAACCGGCAGAATGGGCATGGACATTCCAGGGCGGGAATCCGGAAACCTCTACAGCACAACACCCGAAAGTCATCTATGAATCACCGGGGATCTATACAGTAGTACTGACAGTAAAAAATGACAGGGGGACCGATACGGAAGCGAAAGAGGATTACATCACCGTTCGGTATCCCAGGACTGATATAACTTTCAGGAACAATGTCTTTACCGATATCAACCTCGTGTTGAATGGGAAAAACTATACCGTAAAACAGGAAGACAGTATCACTTTTGATGATTTTGAAGGTTTTGAGGTTTTCTATAGTGCAGAAACCAGCGGAAAAACAGCCAGTGGAGACATCGTTGGACTGGCTGTAACCTGGAGTGGCCAGCTGGTCCTGAATGGCAGCAGGATGGCTGTGGATCTCGACCTGGCTAGGGATTATTTCTATATATACATTACCAATAACGGAACGCACGACCTTGGGCCCCTCTATGTAAACTATGGATTAACCGACCAGACCGTAGATAATGTGATCATGAAGGCAGATGGGAGAAGGTATAGAACCGGCTATTACCGTGCCAATTCAGGAACAAAGGTCAGGGCTTTGTGGCAGGAGGATGCAAATCAATTCGAAGAGTGGTCACAGGGTACAGATTTTTCGCTTCCTTTCGTACAGAACCAGGTCATTTACCTGGTTAATACCAACAGGAAATAGCCGAATAATGAAGTTCATAAAAGTAAAAGGGCTGTCCCCGAGTTCCCGGGGACAGCCCTTTTTAACGAAAACTAAATCACAGACTACTACTTAACAATCTGTATTCTTTCAGTGAATACATGCTCTCCCGATTTGACCGTTATGATATACAAGCCTGCATCCAGATCCCTTACATCGATCTGAAGCCTGCTTTTTGCAATCTTTGCATTAAATACGGCCTGTCCTGTGATATTGAACAGTTTCACAGTAGAGTATACCTCACCCGTATTCTGCAACTCGAGGTTCAGTATACCTGAAACAGGATTGGGATACAACTGCAGTGCTGGTTCAAGAACCGGTGCAATGCCTGTTATCTCGGTTACCTCTACCACCACAATCTCGGTAGCAATTAGCTCGCCATCCGTTACTGTTATCTGTAATGTATACACCCCGGCCTTGCTGATCGTAACATCAGTATTGAGCTGGTCCGGTGAAACGATGGTAACATTGGCTTCCTCACCCGTTATTACACTCCATGTATACGTGAGTGTAGAACCGACTGGGTTTCCATCATCACCGGCCGTAGCGCTGACACTAATCGTTTCTCCTTCCTCGACAGTGAAGCTGGCTATAGCTACAGTTACAGTCGGGGCAGTGTTTCCAGGTGTGGATACACCCACATTGACAATCTCTGATCTGCTCATCTCTCCGTCATCAACAGTGACCTGGAGTACTACTGCGCCTACCTGTGAAAATGTGACATCTGTTTCCAAAGCATTAGGACTGACAATGGTTACTCCTTCACCACTGATAACTTCCCAGGTGACAGTAAGTGCAGTCGGATATGGCATACCATCATCAGCCACAGCGGCTTTGAGGGTAAGAGTTTCACTTAGCAAAACATTGGCTGATGTAATATCAACAGATAATGTTGGTGCCTCGTTATTATCAGGCATTTGCTCATCAAGGAAATTCAGGTAATAGACGACCACATTGCTTCTGTCCTCAGAAACTACCTCCAACTTATCATCGAACGATAAGATTCCGCTGGATCTGGCAAAACCATACTTATCGAGTAAGGTTAACGTTGCCCCGGTCACAGCGCTGATGTTATCTAAGAAAGTGCTCACGCCAATTCCTTCAGGGATGAGTGAAATGTTGACTTTATCCTGGTCAACCAGGAATACTGAAGATATGACAAAGGCATCGCTGGACATGGCTTCAGGCTTCAGCTGGTAGGTAATAATGCTCGTACCGTTCTGTGCAACCACCTCGAAGAATATGGAATCACTCAGCCTTGCATCAACCAGGGTGGTATCAAAATTGATCACTTTCAGTGCCACCAGGTGATCATTTTGATCTATGATGTTGAAGGTTGACAGCTCGGGCATGATAAGGGCAGACAGGACGTCCAAGATTGGCTTGCCCCACTCAATACCTGTGCCGGTAATTGTCCCGGTCGATCCATCAACCGTAACGGAATATGATCCGGCATAGTCATCCTTAACCTCGATCAGTGCATTATCATCCAGGGGCTGATCAACCAGATTATAGTAGGATGTGTTCACGCCATTGGAAGAGACAACCATCAGGCTGTCTTCTCCGGCAATATCATCACCGGCAGCTTTTTCAACACCGGCGCTCATTACAGTTAGTACCTGTCCGGTATCAGACTTCATGATGTTGTCGAGGAAATCTGCTACCGTGGTCCCGCTGAAATCACCCTGTATATCCAGTGCACCTGTAAATCCATCATCTACCAGGTAAACAAGCGAGGCAACCGTGGATATTTGAACGGTAGGTGGATCCATGGCATGAACCCCTATATTCTCAGAAATTCTGTCCTCAGTCCAGCCTTCATCGATTGAATGGTACATCACCCAGTCACTGTTTTCCTCGGTGGTACCAAAACCGGCACCCAGTTCTTTCCCGGGTTCGAATACATGGGGCTTTCTCATCAACTTGGTTGCCTTAGTGTTATTGAGTACCCTTCCTGCAATAAAATACTCATCATCAGGGCTCCCCCAAATCTCAACCAGCTCAAGGTCATTAATATCTCCCAGTTGTTTTGATCCCTCAAAGATGGAGTCATTCTTTATTTTGAACAGATACACTACCATGTTTTCTTCAAATGATTGGTAGATCAGGTTATAGTTATCATGTTCCTCGCCCCAGGGATTCCAGCTAGTCGGACTGGGAATAACATCGGCTTGATCAATGTCACCGGATACCTTGGGATCTTTGAAATGTGCCTGTGCAATCACAAAAACATCCCCCGATTCTACCATTGGATTAACGGCAGGATCAGGATAGAGCTTTAAGGGAGCAAGCTTCCATTGGGTTGAGTCAGCTGCAAATTTATAGCCGGGGACATAAGCTTTCTGGTACCGAAGCAACCAGTCGTCAGATGTAGGATTCTGAGGAACGATGCTCGCCACTGCATCGGCAGGGTTCTTTAAACCTGGTGGAAACCTCCCGCCGCTGGTAATAATCAGATATTCTGAAAGATCGAGCGGTATGCCCTGCGGGTTCATGATCTCAAGGAAACAATTCTTGGCAGTCTGGCGGAGCACTATCTCAGAAATAAAGGGTTCACCTGTATAAATCTGGGTCAGATCAGCCGGTTTATCTATCATGAATAATACAGTATATTCGAAGATTGTTGTATCATCTTCGGCCGTTACAATAAATGTAGTAGTTCTCTCTTCAGCTCCTCCTGTCAGTGATGTTGCCCTTTGAATATCGATTGTGGCATTCATAGCCTCTGGTGAGGCTTGGAGGGCAGGAACACGACTACTCCCATTGGGAAGGTTAACAACATAATTCAGCCTTGTCGGATCGAAACCGGGGATGGTATCTCCCGGCCATTCATACTCCAGCACATCAGGCTTCTCAGTCCACAAAATGGCCCCGAGATATGCATTGCTCGAGGGTTCATATTCCTGTACATCAATGAAATATTCTTTCACGGTCGTCCCATCCTCGGCTGTCACCTTCAAAATATCCCCGAGCTTAAGGTCAACTCTTTCCATTTCGTCAACCCAGAGTATCTCCCATGAAGCTTCAGGGGCTTTCTCAAGGTACTTATACAGGGTATCCAGCCTGGTTGCGAATGGAACATTCCCTACTGTATCAACTTCGTAGCCTTTCGTTACATAGTATGGTTCCCCTCCCCACATCACACCATTGAAATTCTCTTGCTCAATGGACCCGTAACGTATCCTCCGTTTTGGAAAAACCAGTGCCATATC
>JAAEOI010000388.1 GCA_024244665.1 Bacteroidota bacterium
ACCGGAATTTACAGCAAACTGATCTGGAGGGGCAGGGGGAGAAGGAACAACTAAACCGTTTTGATAAGTATTTATTGCCCTGTTAAAGGTTTCAAATAGTGAATCTTGACCTGTAAATACCCAGGCATTTTTAAACTCATCTGCATTGCTTGCGGTCCCACCGTCAGGAAGAGCAAATGCCCCACCATTTAGCCATTCATCTCCTATGCTGTAACATAATTCCCTGCTCAATCCGTTTACACCTTCCGCTATAACAATATGAATACTATCACCGGGTGCTAACGTATAAGGACCAAAACCTTGCGAATGTGAATAACCGCCACCCGTACCACCAAATGCATCAGCGAATCCGTCACCGACAGCATCAGCATGCCGCGGGTTTGAATGCCCTTTAGTCATGGCAGCATATTCAGCTGTCATCTGTGCTGAATTAAATTGGTCATTGCTTGATTGGATACCTATATCCGAACCTATATAATGAGTCGTTGTCGGCTGAGAGGGATCATTTGCCGAATTCTGAGGTGAAGTATCCGCATGCAAAACTATATTTCCCACAAACTGTGCTGCCCCAAGCAGCCCGTCTCCATCACCATTTGGGCCACCAATTATATTAGCTGATTCATTAGAATGTCTTCCAAGCCAGGAGAATAGTGCCCTGAATGGATCTCCTGAATTTGGATCTTCACCACGCGCATCAAGCATAGTGCTGTGACCCCAAGATGTAGATTGCGGCGCAAATTTGAATCCATATG
>JAAEOI010000389.1 GCA_024244665.1 Bacteroidota bacterium
GGAAGCCATGTAGTCTCTTCTCCGGATACATCCACAACTCCAACGCGCAATGAAGTGATCGTTCCACCCACCCTGGCAAACCGTCTTTCATCCACTTCAGGATAACTTGGATCACCGGGGACAAGATAGGATCTCAACCTTACAGCTGAGGCATCTGACCGCACAAAGGCAATCCTGCTTCCATCCGGAATCCATTTCGCCCTGAACGACCTGGCACTGAAAGCTCTCTCCTCATAGATCGCCCGAAGTCTCTCCTGGGTCTCCAGAGGCACAACACCAGGGCCATTGATCGACTCTCTATCTCCTTCCTGAGCGGATACTGAACCTGAAAAGAGGGATGCCTGAATCAGAAAAATACTCATGGCAAAAATCAGACCTGAAATGATTCTTTTCATATCCTGTGCTTATTAAATTTTGGAGTAAAATTTATTTATAAAAATAGCGAATGATGCTGAGAGAATAAGTTTCTTTAAACAAAATAAGCAATTATGAATATGTTGATGAAATTACTAACGCTTGTGGCATTGATCACAAGTGCATCTTTAATTGAGGCAGCAGCCCGGGAAAAACAGACAGGAGCGTCAGATCCCGCTACCTATATTCCAATTATTTTGGATGGACAGACCCAGATTAATCCGTCATTTAAAGATCCCGACCTGTGGATCCGTCATGATCTGTGGGTGGAAACGGAATTTGATTCCGATGGCGACAGCAAACCTGATCGCATGCATGTGGCCGTAACAAGGCCCCGCCAAACAGATACTGAAGGGCTCAAATTTCCCGTCATCTACGGGACCAGTCCTTATAATGCCGGAACCGGTCCTGTAGACGAAGAATACTTCTGGGATGTAAGACTCGAATTGCAAACTGTTTCTACGCCGCGAAAGCATTTCCCTGCCCTCACTCCCCGTGGCGAGCGGCCCATTATCACAAAAAGAGAGATCAGCGACTGGCTCCCCCGCGGTTTTGTCGTCGTACACTCCTCATCCCCGGGAACAGGTCTGTCACAAGGATGCCCGACCATTGGAGGAGACAATGAATCACTGGCTCCCAAGGCGGTTATTGACTGGCTCAACGGACGTGCCAC
>JAAEOI010000390.1 GCA_024244665.1 Bacteroidota bacterium
GATACGATGACTCCTGAAAAGATAAAAATCCATGGGCTGATGTTTGTCTTGTAGGCAAAATTATCAAGCCAAAGGCGCATGATGTACCAGGCAAGAGGCCAAGCCAGGATAAAGGCGATGATCAAATTGAATACAAAGCCTTTATTCAGTCCCATGATGACTTCCCCCGTTTTTGCCCCGTTGATTTTTCGCAGCGCTATTTCTTTCACCCTGCTTTCGCATATAAAGAGCGACAGGCTCATCACCCCCAGTACTGCAATAAGAATGGCTATCATTGAGGCCAGAGAAATGGCTTTGCCCATTTTGTCATCTTGCTGATATAATTCATCGAAACTGTTATCCAAAAAGTGATAGCTGAATGGAAAGCCCGGGGCCAGTTCCGTCCATATTTCTGAGATCTCATTCAGGGTGGCCGGAATGTTATTTCCTGATATTCTGATGTTCGCATAAGCTCCCTGGCCGGGCAAATAGATAATGGCCAATGGCTCAATGCCATGATGAAGAGATTTGAAATTGAAGTCCTTCACAATGCCCACCACTTTCGCACTGCCACCGGGCACTTTTATCTCAATTTCAAAGGGATCTTCCACATCAAATTCTCTGACTGCAGCTTCATTTAACAGCGCTGTGGCATTGATGTCAGCCCTGAGCTGATCACTGAAAAACCTTCCTTCCAGCAATTTCAGGTCATAAAAATCAATAAAGGCTGCATCCACCCACATGGTGGTGAATTCGTTGGTTTTTCCATTAAGCTCCAGGGTATTATATCCATCCATATCGCCGAACATCCTGCTGGAGTAGGCCACTTTCTCGACGGTTGGCAGGCTGGAAATCCGCTCTGTAAATACCTCCTTCTTTCCCCTGAAGATGGTGAGCGGTAATCTGGCATACACCACGTACGTTTCATCTATTCCCAGATCCTTATCTTTCATATAAGATACCTGCCGGTTAATCAGAAGGGTAACCGCAATCAGAGTCATTGCGATGAAGAACTGGAAGACCACCAGAAAGTACCGTGTGTTTTTCCCATTTGTGTGCCTTTCAGAACTGGCTTTCAGCATACTCATTTCCTTCAGGGAAGATAAGAAGAAGGCAGGGTAGATTCCGGCGATAATCCCCAGAAACAGGATACAGGGAACCAGGAGAAAAAGAAAGAGAGGTTCGATATTCAGGTTTTGGGATAGGTTCATAAACTGGCTGAACCATGGCAAGAGACCAAGAGCGATGATAAATCCAATAATCCCGGCCACGAAGCTCAGGATGGATGTTTCCGTCAGGAACTGGAAAATGAGCAGTTTTTTTCCTGATCCAAAGACTTTCTGGACACCAATCTCCTTTTTCCGGTTCGAGGCTTTTGCTGTTGAAAGGTTAGCGTAATTGATGACAGACAGTAATAATATGATAAGACCTATGGCCATCAATACCTTTACCAGCAGCATGTTACCGCGGCTTGTGGTGTCATTGGCAAGTTTATCGTTGAAGTAGGCATCTTTGAGGGAGTGCAATTTCAGCGGAGATGTCCGTGCATCATCACGACTTGATAAAGAGCTCAGGTTGGTATCATAATAATTGATCAGAAAGCTATTTGCCTTTTCTTCAAATTGTTCTGTCTGGACTCCCGGTTTTAGCAGAAGATAGGTTTCATAAACAGTAATGCCCCAGTTGTCGGGGTAGAAGGGAGTCATTCTTCTTGTGGAGGCTTCTGAAATGAGGCCCCTGAACTGAATGGAGGAATTTTGCGGGACATCACTGACGATAGCTTCCACGGTAAAGCTAAAGTCCTGATTGGACCTCCATATGAGGGTCTGACCAATGGGATCCTTTTCCTGAAATATCCGGGCCGCTTCACTTTCGGTCAGGATCATGGCAAATGGCTTCTTCAATGCTTCATTCACATCTCCACGAACCACCTCGAAATCAAACACTCGAAAAAGATCTGCATTGCATGCATAATATGCCTTAATTTCAAGGATGTCATTGTTATAATCCATTATGGGGGACAGGGCAAGTAACTGCCGTGTCTCTATATGGCATGCATCCTGAATTTCCGGAAAATTGTCTCTTAGCAATGCTGCAAGTGGGCCGGGGCCTACACTGGATTTTCCATGTGAGACTTTATAGATACTGGATGAATTCCCATGGAACTTATCCACGCTTAGCTCATTGTTCACATAGACTGATATCACCAATAGAATGGCAATGCCCAGGGCCAGACCGCTTAGATTGATCAGGGTGTTTCTTTTATTCTTATACAGGTTTCTGAAGCCCAGTCTTAGAAAGTGCCAGATGATCATGATGTTGGGTTGTGTTAATTCAGAGGTAGAAATTTCGAATAAATGTAAACTAAATAATTAGTTAAACAAATAAACAGTCAGTTAATCTCTGATTCCAGGTCTTCAAATTA
>JAAEOI010000391.1 GCA_024244665.1 Bacteroidota bacterium
GAATCAGCGGCACAACACTGGCACGACGCCCACCAAACAGAAACGCAGAAATAGGAACACCCTTAGGGTCTTCCCACGCAGGGTCAATTACAGGGTTTTGACATGCATGTGCCGTGAAACGTGCATTCGGATGAGCAGCAGGAGTACCCGTCTCAGGTGTCCATTCATTGCCTTTCCAATCAGTTAATTTAGCAGGTAGTTCATCTGTCATCTCCTCCCACCAGACATCACCATCTTCCGTATAAGCCACATTGGTGAAAATACTGTTTTCTTTCATTGTCAGCATACAATTAGGATTAGTTTTCATCGATGTTCCCGGAGCGACCCCAAAATATCCAGCCTCAGGGTTTATCGCATACAGGCGACCATCTTTACCGAATTTCATCCAAGCAATATCGTCACCTACACATTCTACTTTCCACCCCGGAATAGTTGGAATTAACATTGCCAAGTTAGTTTTTCCACAAGCACTTGGAAACGCTGCTGTAATATACTTCTTCTCTCCATTGGGAGGAGTAATGCCAAGGATCAGCATGTGTTCCGCAAGCC
>JAAEOI010000392.1 GCA_024244665.1 Bacteroidota bacterium
CTGTAACCTGTGTACTGAGTACTGAGTGCTGAGTAGTGTGAACTGAGTACTGAGTACTGAGCACTGCACACTGGGTACTGTGAACTGAGTACTGAGCACTGAGCACTGTCCCCTGAGTACTGTGAACTGAGCACTGAGCACTGTCCCCTGAGTACTGTGAACTGAGCACTGAGCACTGAGCTACTGTTTCTTTTGATTAAAACCTATTGTTTTATTATCAAAGGATCAAATACCCTATACCAAAGTGTGATTTTGTGTGCGAAGAGAGGGTGTAGACCCAGGTTAATGCCTCTTCGCAATTTGGAAGTATGCCATGTAATTAACACACCTATAACATATTACGTCTGTTAACAAAAATGGTTGATATCCTTTGAGTGAACATTTCCGGCCGAGAATGATTTAACTATAGCTTTATGGTGTTATCTAATTATCTGTATTTGTCTAAAAGACTGTTGTGAAGAAATTTATTGCTTTTATAGGATTGCTCTCTCTCTTCTTTTTCGGGGAGATTGCACTTACTTTTTCTGATAAAGGATATCCCTCATTGCTGAATGATAAGGAGATCCCTTTCTCTTTGATGCTTGATAACCAGTACTCCGATTATCAGGAAACCGATGCAATTGATCAGAGCGTGGGTGCATTCCTGAAGAAGTGGAGGATCCAGGGTGCCAGTATCGCCATTACCAAGGATGAGCAGCTGGTCTATGCCAAAGGATTTGGCACTGCCAACAAGGAGACCGGCGAAGAGGTGAAGCCCGGCCATCTGTTCAGGATTGCTTCCGTATCCAAACTGATCACTGCCGTTGCGATCATGAAGTTGTATGAGGATGGCGAACTGGGACTCGATGACAGGGTCTTCGGGAGAAATGGGATTCTGAGCGATTCTATATACCTGGCTTTCCGGGACAAAAGATATGAAGAGATTACTATCAGGCACCTGCTGAACCATACCGCTGGATGGTCCAGGTATTCGGGCGATCCCATGTTTTCTTCCCTTTACATAGCCAGGAAGATGGACATAAAACCTCCTGCTAAATTCGATGCTATTCTTCAGTTTGCGCTTTCAAAAAGGTTGAACTACCTGCCGGGAACACGTTACAGTTACTCCAACCTCGGTTATGGTATCCTCGGTGAAATTGTGGCCCGGAAGAGCGGGATGACCTACCAGGATTATGTGGTAATGAATATCCTGAAACCCCTTGACATCCATGACATGCATATTGGGAGAAGTTACTATCATGATAAATTTCCCAACGAAGTCAGGTATCACAGCAGTGCGGGAGCCATGACCACCTATTCAGTGGACGGATCAGGGGAGAAGGTTCCCATCTATTACGGTGGTAATAACATTGAGTTGCTGGGGCCGGCAGGGGGTTGGGTTGCTTCGGCTCCCGAACTGATAAAATTCCTCACTGCAGTGGATGGTTTTCCTGAACAACCGGATATCCTGAGGCCACTGACCATACTCCAGATGTCCAATCCCGATGCAGCCGGCAGGGGCCTGTTCGGATGGCGGGGAAGTGACAATTACGGAAACTGGTGGAGAACCGGATATCTGACCGGTTCGGCTGCCCTGATGGTCAGGCAACAGGATGGGCTGAACTGGGTTGTAATGATGAATACAAGCACTTACAAGCACTCAAGGATTCAAAGGTATATTTCAGGGATGATGTTTAGTGCCGTAAACCGTGTGGATATATGGCCATCCATTGATCTTTTCTCTATGGATGCCGATCTGCCCGAACCCATCGCAGAAATACCGGCAACCAACCCAAAACTTTAACGAAGATCATAGGAGAGTTTCAATATTCCTTATATATTTAGGGAGGCTATCTTGCCATTATGGAACTCTCCTCTATCAAACATATCGACCCCGAAAATCTATCTGATATTCAATCAGATCTGTTTATTGCAACCCTTAGCTACGAATCGAGGTGTATTACCATTCCGCGTAAACTGGAGGGCATTAGTTGCAGAAAAGTGGTTCTTTCAAGACCAGATCAGACAAAGGAGTATGCTTTTAACGAAAACCTGGAATACTTCAGGGAAAACGGTTTCGAGATTATTGAGGTTGACGGGGATCATCTCAGCTTAGACAAGCTGTTTAATGAATACCCTCCAGAGGAGCTAAATGTGATGGTCGACTGCACCAGCATGGTTCACCAATGGTATTATAAGTTTTTTAGCTGGTTTTCGGACAACGATCATCTCATATCAGCAAATTTGAGGCTGGTTTACACCATGGGTCGTTTCGTGGAAGAGAATACTCCATCAAAAGTTAAAGAAGTAAAAGAGTTCCTTGATGTCAAGAAACCGAATTTAAAAAAAACAAAGCGGGCGCTGATCCTGGGATTGGGACAGGAGCCCAATATCTCGGCGATGATCTACAAGATTGTCAAACCCGACCTGCTCTACCTTTTCTATGCGGATCCAGCCAGTGAAAAGCAGTTTGTTGAAATAGTTTTCGTAAACAACCATGAGGTGATCAATGAGACTCCCATCAGGAACCTTATTTCATACCCCATTCGCAACGGTCAAACGATCTACCAGAGCCTGATTGATGTGATTCTCCCGCTGCGCAGCGAATACTCTATCACACTTATCCCACAGGGGCCCAAGATCTTCTCTTTGGCCTCCATGCTTCTTCAGATTGGGTACCCCGACATAATGATCAGTTACCCTGTATTTAAAAGGGTCAGGTTGTATGACAGGGTAGCCTGCGGTGAGCCTGTTGTGCTCGATGTACTCTTCGAAGGCGGAGAGTAAAAACAATTTAAGGGGATCATTGTTATACCTTCGAATTTTTTAATACATCACCCAAGATTTATTTTTATGGCGAATTTTGATATCATCATGCCAAAGATGGGCGAGAGTATTGAAGAGGCAACCATTACAAACTGGTTTGTGAAGGAGGGCGATAAAGTTGAGGAGGATGAAGTGCTTCTTGAGATTGCCACCGACAAGGTTGATTCTGAGATACCTTCACCTGTTGATGGAGTAATAAAAAAGATATTATTTAAACAGGATGAGGTGGTCGCTGTTGGTTCTGTGATCGCGATTATCGACATGGACGGGGAGTCCTGCACCGATGATGGCGGGCAGGATGAAGCTGAAATCCCGGAAGCGAATCCTGCTTCCTCCACTGCAGTAATATCAAGCGCGAAGCGCTTCTACTCTCCGCTGGTAAAGATGATTGCATCAGAAGAGAATATTTCACAGGAAGAGCTTGATGCCATTTCCGGAAGCGGCCTCAAGGGCAGGGTTCAGAAAGATGATGTACTCAGGTTCCTTGAAAACAGGGGCACCGTCTTTCCTGCCCAGGCGCCAAAATCAGCAGCAAGGGAAGAGACTCCTGTTTCTGCTCCAACTACTTCACCCACACCATCCCCAGCATCCGGGGAAGATGAGGTTATCGAGATGAGCCGGCTCAGGAAACTGATTGCCGAACACATGGTGAAGTCCAAACAAGTATCTGCCCATGTCACCAACATGATCGAAGTGGATGTTACCAGTGTGGTTGAATGGCGAACCAGGGTGAAGGATGAGTTTCTTAAAAAAGAGGGGGTTAAGATCACCTTTCTCCCGGTATTTCTTGAAGCATGCGTAAAGACCCTGCACGATTTCCCCCAGATCAATGCATCTGTCGACGGGGACCGGATTATCATAAAGAAGAGGATCAATCTTGGAGTTGCTGTTTCTCTCCCGGGGAACAACCTGATTGTACCTAATATCAAGGATGCCGATTCGCTCAACCTGACCGGGATGACCAAACGGATGAACGAGCTGGCCCTGGCAGCCAGGAGTAACAAACTGGGTCCCGACGATATCAGTGGTGGTACCTTTACAGTGACTAATTTCGGCAGCTTCCAGAATGATATCGGAACACCCATTATCAATCAGCCGGAAGTGGCCATCCTTGCTGTGGGCGCAATAAAGAAGAAACCTGCGGTACTGGAGACCGAATTCGGTGATGTGATTGCCATCAGGCAGAAGATGTGGTTATCGCTTACATACGACCACAGGATCATAGATGGAGCACTGGGTGGAGCATTCCTGAAGAAACTGGGAGACTATATTGAATCATTTGATCCCGAATCAGGACGTTTTATATAGCATCAAACAATGTCAAAAGAGAAGATTTTCAGCATAAAAAAAACAGACAAGGAGACCCTGGCAAAATGGTTTAACCTGATGCTGGTGGGAAGGGCCATCGATGACAGGGCCCCAAACTACCTGAAACAGGCAATCGGCTGGTCCTACCACGCACCCTATGCTGGACATGACGGGATACAGCTGGCCATAGGCCAGGTGTTTGACCGGGAGAATGATCACCTTTTCCCCTATTACAGGGATATGCTTACCACACATTCGGCCGGATTAACAGCCGAGGAGCTGATCCTGAACGGGATCTCCAGAGAGACCGATGTGGCAGGGGGCGGGAGGCACATGTCCAACCATTTCGCAAAACCTGAGTGGAACATCCACAATGTATCCTCATGCACGGGAAACCACACCCTGCATGCGGTGGGTATTGCCAGGGCTATGAAAAAATACAAGGTCCCGGGAGTGGCCATAAGCTCCCAGGGAGAATCATCTGTATCTGAAGGTTATGTCTATGAAGCCATAAACGGGGCAAGCAATGAAAAGCTCCCGGTGATTTTTGTATTCCAGGACAATGGATATGGTATCTCGGTTCCAAAGGCTGACCAGACTGCCAACCGGAAAGTGGCCAATAACTTCTCGGGATTTAAGAACCTGAAGATCTTCCACTGTAACGGCAAGGATGTTTTTGACAGCATGAACACCATGACCGAGGCCAAAGCTTACGTTGCAGAGCATGAACATCCTGTGATTGTTCAGGCAAATTGTGTCAGAATTCATTCCCACTCCAACTCTGACCGGCATGATCTTTATCGCGACGATTATGAGCTCAATTATGTCCATGAATACGACCCTCTGGCAAAATACAGGCGATTGCTGCTCAGGTATGAACGGTTTACTGAAGCTGAGATTGAGGAGCTGGAAGGTGAGGCCAAAGCTATTGTGAAGGATGCCCATAAGGCAGGATTGAATGCACCAACCCCAACACCCGAATCGATACATGACTTTGTAATCCCAGAGCCCTATGTGAGCGAGAAATACCCTGAAGGGCTCCACAAGTATGAAGGTGAGCCAAAGAAGTTGATCGAAGGCCTGAATGAAACCCTGAAAGCTGAGTTCCGTCACAATCCCGATACCTTCATCTGGGGACAGGATGTGGCCCATAAGGAGAAGGGTGGGATTTTCAACGTGACCAAGGGGATGCAACAGGAGTTTGGGAAAGATCGGGTTTTCAACGGACCCATAGCCGAGGATTACATCATGGGCACCGCCAACGGAATGAGCAGGTTCAACGATAAATTGCGCATTGTAGTGGAGGGCGCCGAATTTGCCGACTATTTCTGGCCGGCCATGGAGCAGTTTGTTGAGACCACCCACGAATACTGGCGTACCAATGGACAATTCTCACCTAATATTACAGTCCGGCTTGCATCGGGAGGATATATCGGTGGTGGCCTCTACCATTCACAGACCATTGAGGGATCCCTGGCCGGACTTCCCGGCGTACGTGTTGTCTACCCCAGTTATGCCGATGATGCAGCAGGATTGCTGAGAACCAGTATGAGATCCAGGGGGATGACTCTTTTTCTGGAACCCAAGGCACTCTACAACTCCCCCAAGGTGGCCGCACCCGTACCCGATGATTTTGAGGTTCCTTTCGGGAAAGCAAAAATCCGGCACGAAGGCAACGACCTGAGCCTGATTACCTATGGAAATACAACTCCCATGTGTGTTGAGGTGGCCGGGAAATTCAGCAAAGAGGGAGTGGCAAGCATTGAGGTACTTGACCTCCGGTCGCTGAGCCCTCTTGATACAGAGGCCATACTGGCAACAGCGAAGAAAACAGGTAAAATCCTTGTGGTGCATGAGGACAAAATATTCGGCGGATTTGGCGGGGAGGTTGTTTCACAAATCAATGACCTGGCCTTTGAATACCTCGACGGACCGGTGAGAAGGGTGGGGTCAACCTTTACCCCGGTTGGCTTCAGCCGGATCCTGGAGGCAGCTACCCTTCCTAATCTTCAGCGGATTGAAGAGGCCGCCTTGGATCTTCTAAACTACTAATATTTAAGCTGAACAGGATGAAGAAGACTGCAATTATATATAGTGTCAATACAAATAAAACCGGCAAGATTGCCGAACAGATCCGTGAATCCTTTAATGACGAGCAGGTGGAGATGGTCAATGCCGAAGAGCTCACCGAAGAGTTGTTCATGTCGTTCGATCAGATCATCATGGGAATGGCGACCTGGTTCGACGGGGAGCTGCCAAATTTCTGGGATGAATTTGTGCCGGCACTTGAAGACATGGATCTTTCAGAAAAAAAAATTGCCCTGTTTGGACTGGGAGATCAGAAGGGCTACCCGGAGAATTTCATTGATGGGGTAGGGATCATGTCGGAAATCCTTGAACTGCAAGGTGCAAAGCTGGTTGGCTTCACATCCGTGGAGGGATATGAGTTTGAGGGTTCCAGGGCCCGTCGAGGCGATCAGTTTGCCGGTCTGGCAATAGACTATGAAAACCAGGGATCCATGAACAAGGAGAGGGTCTCTGCCTGGGTGGATCAGCTCAGGAAAGAGTTCTCCTGAGCCTCCAATTCTGACAAATCATAAAAATTGTCCCTGTAAGTGTAATTTTAATATATGCTGAATGGCATATATTGCTTTTAATTTGCTTTTTTTGTGGTGTGTTAAACGACCTAAAAACTACACCATGGCAAAAGATCGCGTTTATATTTTTGATACCACACTGAGAGACGGGGAACAGGTCCCCGGATGCCAGCTGAATACCATTGAGAAAATTGAAGTAGCAAAAGCGCTTGAGGAGCTGGGTGTAGACGTTATTGAAGCCGGATTTCCCATTTCCAGTCCGGGCGACTTCAACTCTGTTGTAGAAATCAGCAAGGCGGTTAGCGAACCTACCATTTGCGGGCTTACCAGGGCTGTGAAGAAGGACATAGAGGTTGCAGCTGAATCACTTAAATTTGCCAAAAAATCCCGGATTCATACCGGGATCGGAACCTCCTACTACCATATTCATCATAAGCTGAACAGCACCCCTGATGAAATCCTTGAAAGGGGAGTGGAAGCAGTGAAATATGCCAAATCATTTGTTGAAGATGTGGAATTCTATGCAGAGGATGCCGGCAGATCTGAAAACAAATACCTGGCCCGGGTCATCGAAGCGGTTATTGCCGCCGGCGCCACTGTGGTCAACATACCGGATACAACCGGGTATACACTGCCTGATGAGTATGGTAAAAAGATCAAATACCTGATGGATCATGTCTCCAATATTGACAAAGCCATCATCTCAACTCACTGCCATAATGATCTGGGAATGGCAACTGCTAACACCATGAACGGAATTATCAACGGGGCAAGACAGGTAGAGGTTACCATAAACGGTATCGGTGAAAGGGCGGGGAATACCTCCCTGGAGGAGATTGCCATGATTATAAAAAGCAGGAAGCATCTGAACGTGGAGTCCAATATCAATGCTAAAAAAATCTACCAGACCAGCAGGCTGGTTTCCACCCTGATGCGAATGCCCGTACAGCCCAATAAAGCCATTGTGGGCAGGAATGCCTTTGCCCACTCATCGGGAATCCACCAGGATGGTTTCCTGAAGAAAAGGGAAAATTATGAGATCATCAATCCCAAAACAGTCGGGATCAGTGAATCCTCCATACTGCTTACTGCACGCAGTGGCAGGGCAGCCCTGAAACACCGACTTAATAAGCTGGGATACACCTTCACAAAGAAGGAGATCGATAAGATTTATGACGAGTTCCTGAAGCTGGCCGATTCAAAAAAGGAGATTGTAGATGAGGATCTGAAAATGCTTGCCGGAGCAAGTTTCCGTGATATAAGGCGGAACCTGCACCTGCATAACCTGCAGGTTGTCTGTGGTAAGGGCGCCACTCCGGTGGCCACCGTCAATCTTGAGATGAACGGCGAAAGCCACACTGCCACGGCAACAGGAAACGGGCCGGTTGACGCTGCCATCAATGCGGTCAAGCAGATTATCAACCACAAGGTGAGAATCGAGGAGTTCCTGATCCAGGCCATCACCCGGGGAAGCGATGACATTGGTAAGGTACACATGCAGGTGGAACATAAGAACGTGGTATACTACGGTTTTTCTGCCTCCACAGATATTATCACTGCCTCGGTTGAAGCCTTTATCGATGCCATGAGCCAGATTATTTGACAGAGCAATCGCACTGCTTTTTAGTTTATATCTGTATAATCACTATTTTCATACTGACAATAGCGTTTAATCGGTATGCTGAATAGACTCATATTTCCGTTCATATTACTCCTGGGAATAGCATCGTGGAGTTATGGTAAGACTACCCTGAGCGGGTACGTGCGCGATGCAGCTTCAGGTGAATTGTTAATTGGTGCGCACGTGGTCACTGAAATTGGAGGAAGGGGAACGAGCACAAATGAATATGGGTACTACGCTCTCTCCCTTGATCCGGGTGAATATACCCTTCTATTCTCCTTTATGGGGTATGAATCTGTTTCCGTCCCCATAAATCTTCATGAAGACCGGGTCTTCAATATGGAGCTGAAGGAATCGCTGCAGGAACTGGAAGAGATTACCATATCATCCGCACACAATAATGCAAACATTACCGGACTCGAAACCGGAACAACGCGCTTACCCATCCAATCCATTCGAAAGATCCCTGCATTGCTTGGAGAAGTTGATGTGATCAAGGCCATACAACTGCTTCCTGGTGTTCAGGTAATGAGTGAAGGATCATCAGGTTTTAGCGTCAGGGGAGGAGGGCGCGACCAAAACCTGGTCCTTCTGGATGAGGCAAATATTTACAATCCAAGCCATGTTCTGGGCCTGTTCTCTATTTTTAACAACGATGCCATTAAAGATGTGAAACTCTACAAGGGGGATATTCCTGCCAGATCAGGAGGAAGACTGGCCTCGGTACTGGATATACGCATGAAGGAAGGGAACAGCAAACAGTTCAGTGCCCGGGGAGGAATAGGAACCATAGCAAGCCGGCTAACCCTTGAAGGGCCAATTGTTTCCGACAAAATTTCTTTTTTGATAGCAGGCCGCAGGACCTATGCAGACCTCTTCCTGATTCTTTCCGGGAATGAAACGATCCGCAGAACAAAACTCCATTTCTATGACCTGAATGGAAAACTGAACTATCGGATTAATGAAAAAAATAATATCTATCTCTCCGGCTATTACGGGAAGGATGTTTACGAAAATGAGGAATTCGGGGGCTTCCTTTTCGGGAACCGGACCTATACACTTCGCTGGAACCACCTTTTCGGCAAGAAGCTCTTCAGCAATTTCACCCTTCTGAACTCATACTATTTCTATGACCTTGGAACATCTGAAGAGTCAACGCAGTACATGAATTGGAAATCCAATATTGAAGATTACGGGTTTAAGGGCGATTTCACCTGGTACCCCACCCCCGAACACAGGTTCCATTTCGGATTATCAGCGGTCTATCATACAATCAGGCCCGGCACAATCACCGCTATTAGCCAGGGGGGGATCAATCAAGAAGCAGAGCTTTCTCACTACCAGTCAATGGAAAACGGCCTCTATTTCTCGGGTGAATCAAAACTGGGAAAGGAATTATCCCTCAGGTACGGACTGCGATACTCCATTTTCATGAATATAGGTCCCTCAACGATTTATGAGTTTGACCAGGGATACCAGATCACCGATTCAACCCTCTACGAGAAGGGGGAAATCTTCAATGTGAATTATCTTCCCGAACCCAGGCTCGCTATCAACTACACGCTGGGAGAGAACCACTCCCTGAAGGCAAGCTATGCCAGGACCATTCAGTATATCCAGATGGCAAGCAACTCCACTGCCGGAACACCTCTGGAGGTCTGGTTCCCGGCATCACCCAATACAAAACCGCAGATATCAGACCAGGTATCGGCTGGCTATTTTCGAAACTTCCTCAACAACAGACTGCACTCGTCCCTGGAAGTCTACTACAAGAAGATGAGCAACTCCATCGATTTCAGGGACCATGCGCAGCTGATGCTAAATCCAAGGCTGGAAGGAGAACTGAGGATCGGTGAGGCCACCTCGGCAGGGGCAGAGCTAATGATGAGATACGACGGCTCCGATTTTTCCGGATCGGTAAACTATACCTTCTCCAGGACTATCCGGGAGTTTCAGGAGATCAACAGGGGAGTGCCATACGCGGCCCCTTATGACAAGCCACACGATCTGGCCCTGACGGCCAGTTACAATGCCTCTGCGAGGATCACCTTGGCAGCAAACTGGGTCTACTCGACCGGACTTCCCTATAGCATGCCCTCGGGAAGGTACGTATACATGAATAGCATTCTCCCTCTTTATACGGGCAGAAACGAATCAAGGCTCCCGGATTATCACAGGCTCGACCTTTCACTAACCCTGAGGGGGAAGGGAGATCCGGGAAGACGGTGGAGGGGGGAGTTGAATTTCTCCATATATAATGCATATGCAAGAAAAAATGTATGGACACTCAATTTTGTCCAGGATAAGGAGCAACCCGATGTAACTCATGCCGAAGCGACCTACCTATTTTCTATCATCCCGGCAGTAGGCTATAATTTTATTTTTTAATGGAGCTGAAACTTCCATATGGCCCGGTTCTCCTGTTGACCTTAATGATGGTGCTGGCTGAGGCGTGTACCGAGCAGTTTGACCTGGTCCTTGATTCTACAGGGCCCGGCCTGGTTGTTGAGGGAGCAATTACCACCGATTCGGTGCGGCACCGGGTACTGCTTACGATAACAAGCGATTACTTCTCAAACAGACCTCCGTCCGGAATTCCCGGGGCAACGGTTGAGATCAGCTTCGACGAAAAAACCATCCTGCTTGAGGAGAGTGGTACTGAATCCGGCTTATATGAAACGCCTTATGCTTTCAGGGGCATTCCCGGAACCACATACGATCTGGATATCAGCCAGGTCGACCTGGACGGGGATGGGGAGTATGAGCAATACTATGCCTCCAGCACCATGCCGGGAGGAGCGGAGCTTCATTCCATTGATCTGAGGCACTTTCCCACGCCTGTTCTCTCCGGATATGTTGTATTCATGTATGCAAACCACCCTCCGGAGCAGCGGGATTGGTTCGGGTTCAAATTCCGCAAAAATGGGAAGATACTTACCGATTCTCTAAGCCAATACAGGGTAATGACCGATGATCTCTTTGATGATGGATATTTCCCCGGATTTCCCGTGGGTTTCCTGAATGATGAGAATCCCCGCCAGGCCCTTCACCCCGGCGATACAGTTACATTGGAACTGAACAGCATAGAGCAGGGCTACTTTGATTATATCACCGGTGCGCAACTGGAGCTGGGCATTAACTATCCGCTCTTTTCAGGCCCCCCGGCCAATCCACATACCAATATTGACAACGGGGCCTTTGGTATTTTTACCGCCTACTCTATCTTACGCGTCTCTACAGTTTTACATTAATATCACTACAAAAAAAAAGGTGCCCTTTTGAGACACCCCATTGTTTCTATATTGTTTGCCTTTCTAGTAGATTCCCACCTGTTGCCTGTTCTTCACAATGATCTCGGGAATACCGTCAAAGGTGGTGATCAGACCGGTGACGGTCATATGTTCGCCAAGAAAGTGACGCTCAGGTCTCCAGCTGAATCTCCTTGCAATATGTCCTGGAAGAACCACTGTAAACTGCTGTGCAGGATAGTCCCCTCCGAAGAAGAGCAGGAAGTCGTCAGTCTCCTTGTTGTGCCAGGTGGCGTAAACCCTGCCGTAGACCATTGCAACCTCTCCCATGTTGTATTTTGCATCGAAAACAGAGAGTGTGTGGATCCTGTACCCGTAGTTGTAGCTCCAGTTGTAGTTGGGATACCACCTCCGGTAATCCCGGTGCATATTGTATGTCCAGTGAACCTCGTGGTAAGAGGGATAGTAGAGCACATTATAATTGTGAATATGGGTGTCGCGATGGTAGCGAGTCTTCACCCTCTTGGCGGGATAGACATGGTGGTAATGGTGTCCGCTGTAGTATCGCTTCTCGGAATACTTGTTGTTCTTCACATGAATCCTTTTGTCAGAAGCACGATAATCGGAACGCGGATTATGGGGAGTGCTGATACTGACCGGTCTGTTACGAGAAGCAGACTTACGTTTTACAGTCTCACCATACCTTGTGGTCGTGCTCTTTTCAACTGATTTTTTCGGACGTTTAGCCAGCTGATTAGTTCGCTGCCTCTCAACGGTCTGCCGCTTAGCATTGGGCTGGGTTCTTGTGGTAGCCTTCCTTGCCTGGGGCTGGGTTCTTGCAGTAGCCTTCTTCGCCTGGGGCTGGGTTCTTGTGGTAGCCTTCCTTGCCTGGGGCTGGGTTTTCCTTGCTTCAGGTCTCTTTACAGTGGGGTGTTCCTTGCTGCCACGGTTTTCTCTTTTAACGGTGGTCTGACCATTTAAGGTGGTAAAACCTATGAACAGTACTGCAATTATCGCGGTTATATGTTTTTCTGCTTTCATGATTTCCAGGTTTTAACTGTTCTACTTATTTGCTTTTGAAAGATCAAGAACAGTGCCAAAAATCGAAAGCGTAAAAAATACACCGGAGTTAGAAAGGCTGTGGGGTAAAGTAAATCAGGGAGTTATAAAAAAGAAAGCCCCGGCTAATATTAACCGGGACCTTCAGGAGTAGTTTAGTTTCAGGGTTAGTGACTATCTTGATTTTAGTCTGTTCCTACTCAACGGGATCAAATATAAAGGTTTAATATTTAAAACCAAATTTTATCACTCTTTCTCCCTGCTGGAGTCAAGCTCCATATCCATATCCATATCAAAATCCAGGTCGAAATCAAAATCCACCATCATTGAATCGATCTGCACACGAACTTCTGCCATATCCTTTTTCATCTGCTCCCAGTCAATTTCGTCCAGACCCTTCTTAATCTCATCCCAGTCAACCTGGTCCATTGACTCTTTGATCTCATCCCAGTCGATCTCTTCCATGGCTGTGCGACGGGCCTCCTCTATCTCTTCCTTGATTTCGTCCCAGTTAATCTCTTCCATGACAGTGCGCCTGGCCTCCTCAATCTCCTTCTTCATCTCATCCCAGTCGATCTCCTCCATGGCCGTGCGCCTGGCCTCCTCAATCTCTGTCTTCATCTCATCCCAGTCGATCTCCTCCATGGCCGTGCGCCTGGCTTCCTCAATATCCGTTTTGATCTCTTCCCAGTTAATTTCGGCCATGGCCTCTTCCACTTCCTTCAGGATTCTGGCCTTCTCCTCCCCTGTAATGGTGTCGGGCTGTGTAATGGGGACTGGGGAGGGCGGGGGTGCAGGTTCCGCTGTTTGTACGGGCTGTGTAATAGGGACTGGGGAGGGAGGGGGTGCAGGTTCCGCTGTTTGTACGGGTATTTTACTGTCTTCCTCAACAGAGCGGACTTCTACGGGAGCTTCGTTGTTCAGGGTGATTGAAAATCCGGAGGTGAAGCCGGAGACAAACAGGACAAGCAGAATCCCGCAGGAAAAGAGGAGTAGTGCATTTATTCTTTCTCGAAAATTTGTATTCATGGTATCAGGTTTTAGTATTCGTTCAATTCGGTTCTTTAGTTCGCCTTTCCCGCTTCCTGTGGCTGCTGTAGCCGGATATCCGGGAGCCTGTTGTTGAAGAGAGAGGGAGTATAGTGCACGGGCATAATCCAGGGGACGTGAGTGGCCGGCGATGACCAGGTCATCACAACGTTTCTCCCGTTCGCTTCTGATAATTCTGGAGAGGATCCATATGGCAGGATTAAAAAAGTAGAGTATCTCCAGGACCTTCTGTACAAGGTTCATCACATGGTCAAATCGTTTCAGGTGATAAAGCTCATGCATCAATATTGCTTCAATCTCAGTCATGGAGAGTTGAGAAAGCATGGCGGCCGGAACAATTACAGCGGGCTTCAGTACCCCTGTCAGAAATGGGCTGATTATACGCTCCGATACCAGTAATTCTACTTTCCTGCCGGCACCGGATGCCCTTTTAAACTTCTCAAATCTTTGATTCCAAATCCCTGAAAGGATTACAGCACTCCTCCGTATGGAACGGATCCTGCCGATGGCAAGGAGGGTTGATGCGAGGTATATCCCCATGCCGGTGAAGTAGACCAGGCTGATATAGTGATATAGAAGCCTGACTCCCCCTGGTTCTGACTGGTTTACCAGGAGAGGTGCTACATTGAAGGGGCTCACTCTCGGTTTTGCAAGGGCTTCACCCCCGGCAGGGGCATAAAGATGGAAGAACAGGGCTGTGGTAAGGCTTGTAAATATAAGGAGCATCAGCAGGGCAGCATGGTAGCGAAAAAAGGCCCTGCGCGCCGGAATAAGAGTATATGAAGCCTTCAGAAGGGAAAGGATCAGGAACCCCAGCCAGAGGCTGTTCAAAACAGTCTTACCCAGTGCTATGATCCAGTTGCTGCTGCTTTCAAGTAGTTCCATGATCCTTCTTCTCCATCTCTTCAATGAGTGCTTTTATCTCTGCCATCTCAGCGGGTGTTGCTTTGTTATTTCCCAGCGCCCGGAGGATCAGGTTGGATGTATTTCCCCGAAAAGCTGTTTTGATAACATGATCCAGTATATTTATCTGGACCTCCTCTGGCTTAATGGTAGGGGAGTAGATATGTGAACGCTGGCATGTATCCCTGGTCAGTATCTTCTTCTCGGTCATGATCTGCATGATCTTCAGGGTGGTTGTATATCCAACCCGACGCTCCCGGTTCAGGCGATCATTGACTTTACGAACAGTCAGCGGCCCCATTTCCCAAAGGATCTGCATAATTTCCAGTTCTGAATCGCTCGGTTTTGAAATCATAGTACGATTTGTTTCGTACCAAATATAGAGCATGTTTGTTGTAAAAGCAAAGTAATTACGAAGAGTTTCGTAATTTTAAGAATAATTAACAATTATGCGCACAGTCTTCGGAATCGAAAACCGTTGCTTCATAGGTATACAATTCGGCCGACCTCCATCCGTCAATTCCAATTCCTGCCTTGTACCTGGAACAATTTTCAAGGAACTCGATTACATTCCATTGCTGACTTACAGCTACCTGGGGCAGGAGGGTTCCCCTTTTCATACCCTGCTGTATATAAATACCGTGTCTGCCGATTTCAATCTCATCAGGGCCCTCAATGGATTTACGGGGGGAGAGCACACTGATCTCAATTTTCATTTGATCGGTCTCTTCAGCACCGATAGGGGTGAACCTGCTGTCGTGAAGTGCAGCTGAGAGAGCCATCCCTCTAATATTCCTAAAGAGTGGATCATCTTCTGAAAAAGTGCCGATACAGCCCCTGAGCTTACCATCCACGTAGAGGCTAACAAAGGCTCCGCATTTAGTTTTAAGCTCAGCGGGGATCTCCCTGTCAGTTGTTTTATGTTTACCTCCTGGCAATAGATGGCTGTGAATCTCATCCCTGGCGATGGCGATCAATATCTGTTTATGTTCAGCAGAAAAACTCATTGGTACAGGATCATGGAGATGTAATCGACCACTTCAGCGGATGGAATCACCTCTCCGGAATGGCCCCTTGCCAGGACCCTGATCCTGTAGTCCGGGTCGAACGACATTGAATAATCCATCAAGGCCATTATGGGGCCGTAGCCGCAAATGGAGAGATGATGTTCCCTGACTGCCCGCTCAACACCTAGGGTATTCCTGGAAAGAATCTCATCCAGCACAAACTGATCCCGTTTTCTCCCGGTCCCGGGGTCCAGGAAATGCGAGAAATCGCAGGATGCCAGCACCATAACTTCCAGACCCGTTTTTTTTGCTGCCTTTTGGATGCCCTGTGAGATTCGGCGGGCACTTTCATGGCTCTGATCCCGCATACAGACTGCAACAATGTTGAACGAATGATCGGGCATGAAGTACTGGATAAAGGGAACAATCACTTCTGCCGAGTGTTCTCCGGAATGTGCCGTATGATTGAAGGGAAGGTTCATTTCAGCCGCAAACTCCAGGTTGACGGGGACCTCTCCAATGGCGTTGACCCATGTATCCGAATCGTCAATGGCTATGCTTGCACCTGTCCCGCTATGATTCGGATGGACAATAATAAAGGTGTCTGGTAATACCTTTTGCTGCTGCAACAATTTAAAATAAGGTACTGTCTGATGTCCCGAATAGAGGTGGCCGGCATGGGGAAGGACAGCACCAAAAATCCGCCTTAATTCCATAGTATCGTGTGGATACCTAGCCTCTTCATCGATTTTTTCGATCTGGTCAAGGATCCTGGTTTTTGAGGAGGGATAAAACCTTCCCTCAACTGCGGGAGTTCTCTTTTTCATCAGGTGGCATTAAATATTCCTTTGATTTTCATTTGACATTGACTGCAGGATCCCATTTCTGTAAGTCCTGAAACCTTTGTCTTATATACCTCCCTTTCAATCAGTATGGAACGGCAATCCGGACAATAGGTATTGTTGTCAAAATGGGGATTATTGCCGGGATATACATATTGGATTCTCTCTCGTGCAGCATCTATGAACTTCTCCATCAACCAGGTAGGAGTGGGGATGCTTTGTAGATTGTATCTGGGGAAGTATTTGCTCACATGTAAAATGGTATCTGCGCCACAATTCTCTTCAATCCACCTGATCATCTCACGCCACTCTAGCGGAGAATCATTGTATCCGGGAATAATCAGGAATGTCAACTCCATGTGTGTTTCTGAAGCTGCCACGGTAGCAATAGCATCCAGGATTGGGCGGAGTCTTGCTGATGAGCGTTTCCGGTAAAAGTCGTTACGGAACGATTTCAGGTCGATATTAAATGCATCCATGTAGTTCAACAGGCCATTAAGTGGTTCTGTATTGATGAACCCATTAGTAACCATTACGTTCACCAGGCCTTCCTCGTGGATCCTGATGGCACACTCCACCATGTATTCATAGTAAACTGTTGGTTCATTATAGGTGTAAGCAAGGCCAATGCTGTCCCTGTGAAGCAGTGTCTTTTGAACTATATCGGCCGGGTCCCTGTAAGGGTACCGTGAGAATTGATCCGGATCCGGCTGCGAGATATTGCAATTCTGACAAAAATCGCAGGTAAGGTTGCAACCCAGGCTTCCGATGGAGAGGATTGAGCTGCCTGGCTTAAAATGATAGAGCGGCTTCTTCTCCACTGGGTCGGTGGAGATTGCTGATAATATTCCGTAGGTAATCGAGTAGAGTTTGCTACCCCGGTTGGTCCTGGTCTTACACTTGCCTGTCTCTCCGGGCAGAAGGTTGCAGTTGTGTGGACAGAGCGTACACTGAACCTGTCGGCCAAGGGTGTTTTTGTAATGGGTTGCAGGGTACATGATCTAAAGTTACAACGAAAAATCGGTGAAATCCAACATCAAACAATTGTTGCGGGAATGGGTTATCAGAACTGTATCAAAGGAAAGACAGGATGAGAAGGAATGCAATTGCTATATTTGCATCGCTGCTAATTACAACAAATGCGATGAGTCAGACGGAAGATTCTAATGATCTGGAACTGGCCACATTCGGGGCCGGGTGCTTCTGGTGTGTGGAGGCCATCTATGAAAGGGTGAAAGGGATCACCAGGGTAGAATCAGGCTATTCGGGAGGTCATGTGAATAATCCCGATTACAAGTCTGTTACCACCGGGAAAACGGGCCATGCAGAAGTGGTTCAGTTGGAATATGATCCGGAGGTGATCAGTTTTGCGGCTTTGCTGGAGATCTTCTTTAAAACCCATGATCCCACAACCATGAACAGACAGGGGGCCGATGTGGGTACCCAGTACCGATCCACCGTACTCTATCACAACGAAAAACAGCGGGAGACGGCTCAGCGGGTAATCAGTGAACTGGACAGGGCGGGGATATGGAACGATCCCATTGTAACCACGCTGGAATCCTTCAATGTGTTTTACAGTGCTGAACAGTATCACCAGGAGTACTTCGAAAATAACCCCAACCAGGGTTACTGCCGGGTCGTGATCCAACCCAAGGTGGAAAAATTTAATTTGCTTTTCAGGGAGTTTCTGAAGCAGGAAGAGTAACAAAGAATGTTGATCCGTTACCGGGTTCACTCTCCACCCTGATGGATCCCCGGTTCTGCTCCATGAATTCATGGCAGATGACAAGGCCCAGTCCCGAACCTAATTCTCCGGATGTACCGGGAGAGGAGATCCCCTCATTGGAATCAAACAGTTTCTCCTGGATTTCAGGTTGAATCCCAATCCCCTCGTCCGTTACCGAAACAGACCATCCCTCGGGTGTAACCACAGACCCGATCCATATCCTTCCTCCCGGGAAACTGAACTTAACCGCATTGATGATCAGATTCAGGAATACGGTATGTACCATATATTTATCAGCGAATACTTCACAGTTTTTCTCCACTTTTACCTGGCAACTTACCTTTTTGTGATCCAGGTTGGCCTTCAACTCTTGTACACACTCGTCCACAACATCCTTTACTTTAATGATCTCCGGCTCATACTTAATGGCCTTCATCTGTGATCTTGCCCATACCAACAGGTTCTCAAGCAGGTTCTGTACCCTTTGTGTCCCCTGGACAATCTGAAGCAGATACTCTTTCTGGGTCTCTACGGGGAACTCTTCGAAATTCTCATAGAGCAGTTCTGAAAAGCCGGTAACAGCAGCCACAGGATTTCTCAGGTCGTGAGCCACCACCGAGAAAATCCGGTCCTTGGACCGGTTCAGTGTCTCCATCTCTTCCCCCGACTGACTCAGCTTTTCCATGGCGCTGGAAATCTGAAGATTGCGCTCTGCCAGCATCTGGTTAGCCCTCTTTTTTAACCTCAAATTCACGGTGATGATAATGATCAGGATACCGATCACAACAATGAAGACAATAAATACCTTATTAAGGGTTCTTTGAACTTGAGACTGGGAGTTGAGCTGCTCGATCTGCCTGTCCTTTATCTGCTGTTCATAGAGTCCCCTGATGCGGGCGATCTCCTGTGACTGGTTTTCGTTGAAGAGGTCCTTGTAGACTGTATCGTACCTGAGCCGCCAGTTGTAGGCAGAAGCATAACTACCCAGTCCTGCATGTAGCCCGGAGAGTTCGTTATAAACCTCAAGTTCCAGGTGCCTGAACTTCATATCTTTGGCAATCTTCAGAGAGCGGTGAAGATAAAACAGGGCAGAATCCTGGCGGTCCATCTTTCCATAAATGGATCCAAGATTTGTGTAGACCGAACCAATGGTGTAAATGTCATCTGCCTTTCTGGCAAGGGCCAGCCCCTTCAGCAGACAGGTGAGAGCCTTTTCGTACTCCTCAATATCCGAATAGGCCAGGGCCATGTTATTGTACAGACTTGAAAGAGTGTTCTGATCAGTATCCGATCCGTCGGAAAATTCCGAAAGAAGATCAATCGCTTCCCTGAAATATACCAGTGCCGAATCATAGTACTGCCTGTCATACAGGATCAGACCAATATTGTTCAGGGAACGGCACTCGTCAGACAGGGAACCATGCTCCTGGTATATATCGTATGCCTTTAGATAGTGCCTCTCGGCCTCATTGAGTTTCCCCATCTCATGGGCCACAATGCCCAGGTTATTCTCCATCTGTGCAATACCCTTCATGTCCGCATCATGTTCATAAGCATTCAGACTCTGCATGAAAAAGAAATAGGCTTCGCTGAAATCACCCAGCTCATAGTAGATATTACCAAGGTTTAGTGCGCAGATCCCCACTTCATGGTTATTCCCCAGCTTAATGAATTCATCATAAGCCTTGCGGTAATAGGAGAGGCTTCGGTCCGTAACCATAATCTCTTCATATATTTCCCCCTTGAGTTTGAAGAGAGGAGGGAGGAGGTCCTCTGGATCACCCTTAAGGAGGATCAGCTCTGCCTGGTTGGCATAGAAAAGTGCACTGTCCGGGAGGGAGTCCAACAGTTGTGAGGATAGTTTGTAATAGGTATTGGCACGTTCGCTCCCGGAAGCTTCCAGGCCAATAGCAATCAGGCTGTCGCTTGCTGTTTCCTGCGCTGTTAGGGCGCCACAAAAAATGAGGGCAATTATTTGGAGAAGGATTCTCTTCATCGCTGCAGGTATTGCCTATATAAGGCAGAGCAGTTACAAAGATACTTATTTTGGGATGAAAACAGGGATACGGGGATGATCAAATGATTGGGGGAACCGGCAACAAACTATTTTTACCGGAAAATATATAGAATGGACTTGAATACAAAATTTACAAAACGGGAGGAACTGGCCAATGCCTATTCTCACCTGGCAGGTGCGCTGCTGGCAACGGTAGGACTGGTGTTGATGATCTGGCAGTCAGTGATGCACGGCACTGTTGTGCACATCATCACGACCTCGGTTTTCGGAGCCACCATGGTCATCCTCTATCTTTCATCGACCATGACCCACATTCTGCCCATGGGCAGGATCAAGGACTTTTTCTTCAATATGGACCGGATTGCCATATACATGCTTATTGCAGGGACTTATACTCCACTTGCACTGATTGGCATTGGCGGAACCATGGGATGGGTGACCTTGGGAATTGAGTGGGGAATTGCCCTGACCGGTACGATCATGATTCTCTCGAAGCCTGGCGACTATAAAACAGGTGTCAATACGTTTTACGTGGTTTCCTATGCTGTGATGGGGTGGCTGGCCCTGATTGCCATCGGTCCACTTGTCACTAATATGCCACTGATGGGACTTCTATGGATCCTGATAGGGGGATTATGTTATTCTCTGGGCATTGTGTTTTTTAAAGTTATCAAATTTCCTTATCACCACCTGGTCTGGCATTTACTGGTGATAGCAGGCAGTTTAAGTCACTTTTTCGCTGTGTTTTTCCATGTAATTCCGAGATAAAATGAATAGTTACTGAATAATTTGTGTTTTGGTGTTAAAATGTATTACTTTTGAACGGTTATTAATTTTCAATTTATACAATGAAAGAAGGAAAAGTAAAATTCTTCAATGAATCAAAAGGATATGGATTCATTAAAGACGTCGAATCTGACGAAGAGTATTTTGTCCACGTATCTGGCCTGATCGATAAGATCAAAGAAGATGACGATGTAACTTTCGAGCTTACAGAAGGACGCAAGGGATTAAATGCAGTGAACGTCAAACTTATATAGTTGACAAAGTCATTCCGTATTAATCTAAACCCTTCGCATTTGCGAGGGGTTTTTTTTATGGTTGATTTTTTCCCTGCTCTTCTAAAGTAAACTAATATCTGAATGAAATATAACCGTTGAAAATTCTTAACCAGTTCGGTAAAGCTGCTGCTGCAGCAACGATCTCAAAAGAGCAGGAGGACGGATTGCTGGTGACTCCCAAATTCAATGCAGATCATGAAACGGGGGATCAGGTGGGCCTCGGCCAGTAAATATGCACCTGCCGAACCCTTGATTAAACCGGTCTATTTACTCTGATTGAAAAAAAAGCTTCGATTAATCAGGATCATAAGAAAATTATCTTTATTTTTCGGAAACTGAAACTGAAACAGAAGTAAAAATGACAAATCGTTACTCCATACACAACTGCTGGCGATGGCTTTTGTGGCACCACCATGGATATGCTTCGTAGGTGATTAACGAATTGTAGGGTTCACCATAGAAAAGTACACGCGGGGCATGTTAAATTTAACAGCCCCGTTTTTTTTGACATTACTAACATCCTAAATCTTTAAATGCGATGAGCAAAATGAGAAACATTTACCTTGAACACAGTGAGATGCCAAAACAGTGGTACAACCTGGCTGCCGATATGCCGGGAACCATGAATCCACCGCTGGGACCCGACGGCAATCCTCTTGGTCCGGAAGCACTGGCCCCTGTATTCCCCATGAACCTGATCGAACAAGAGATGAGTACAGATAGGTGGATCGATATTCCTGAGAAGGTTATGGAGATGCTATCCATCTGGAGGCCTGCACCTCTGGTAAGGGCCTATGCCCTGGAAGAGGCACTGGGTACACCGGCCAGGATCTACTATAAGAATGAAAGTGTTTCACCTGCAGGAAGCCACAAACCCAATACAGCAGTGGCTCAGGCATACTATAACAAGGAGTTTGGGATCAAAAAGCTGACCACTGAAACAGGTGCCGGACAATGGGGTAGTGCTCTATCTTTTGCCTGCTCTCTGCTGGGTCTCGAATGTAAGGTTTTCATGGTTCGCGTTAGTTTCGACCAGAAGCCTTTCCGCAAAATGATGATGCAGACCTGGGGTGGAAGTTGCATTGCCAGCCCCTCTAATGAGACACAGGCAGGACGCAGTGTACTGGCTGAGCTTCCCGACACACCCGGGAGTCTTGGAATAGCCATCAGTGAAGCTGTAGAGGCTGCTGTCACCGATGAGACTGGACAAACCAGGTATTCATTGGGAAGTGTGCTGAATCATGTGATGCTCCACCAGACCGTGATCGGCCTGGAAGCTAAAAAACAGTTGGAGAAGGTCAATGAGAAACTACCCGATGTGGTTATTGGATGCGCCGGAGGCGGAAGTAATTTTGCCGGACTGTCATTTCCCTTCATGCAGGAGAAGATCAATGGGGCCGATATTGATATCATTGCTGTGGAGCCCGCCAGCTGCCCAACACTATCAAAAGCGCCATTTGCCTATGACCATGGCGATCTTGCAAAGATGACGCCCTTGCTGGCAATGAACTCGCTGGGACATGGATTCATTCCACCCCCAATCCATGCAGGTGGATTGCGCTATCACGGTATGTCACCCCTGGTGAGCCATGCTGTCAAAGAGGGCCTGGCCAGGCCGCAGGCACTGCAACAACTGGAGTGTTACGAAGCCGGCATGTTGTTTGCGCGCACAGAAGGGATCATTCCCGCACCTGAAACCAACCACGCCATTGCCTCTGCCATCAGGGCGGCCAATCAGGCCAAAGAGGAGGGAAAAGAGAAGGTGATCCTCTTTAACTTCAGCGGGCACGGATTAATGGACCTGGTTGGTTACGATAAGTTCCTGAATGAGGAACTGACCAACCATGAACTTTCAAAGGAAGATTTTGAAAGATTTACAGCTGTGTTGAAGAATCATCCCTCTCCAACTGTCTAATTGTCAGCTTTTTATTTTAATATTTTGGTCCGGCATTCACTTGCCGGACCATTTTTTTTTGTTTTTTCGTGGTAAAAAGGTAGGGTGTTCTCGGCGGTGAGCGGTATATGAGTATAAATCTGATGTCAAACCAAAATCTAAGATGATGAAAAAGTATTTATTTATTGTAGCCGCAGCCCTCGCAGTGATTGCTGTTGGGTGTGAGAATGACAACATGAAATTCCAGGAGGTGGAAACGGATGGTGAAGAGTTAACCATCGCAGAAGATGAGGTCTTTTCCATAAAGTCTGCAGAATCCACTGATAGCGATATTGATGCAGCCAATCATGCCGCAGGTTTATTCCGCGGGGGGATGGGCGTAAGAGGTGCGCACCATTTCCTTGGAAACAACTTCCCCAAATGTGCCACTGTAACAGTAAGCGGAGCCACATTTCCCAAGGAGATTGTGATTGACTATGGCGACGGATGCTCAGGACGACAGGGAATGGGCCGGGCCGGAACTGTAAGCATCGTAATGAGCGATACCATTACGGTAGCAGGTGCTGTATATACGGTCACCTTCGACAGCGTAACTGTAGGCAACAGGCTAATCGAAAAGACGTCCACAATGACCAATGAGGGAGTGAATGAGAACGGAAACTGGGTGATATCTTCTGAAATGGTGATGATTACCACCAAGAAGAAACAAAACAATATCATGTATATTAAACGTGAGTTTTCCGGACAAAAGGAGTGGCTCAGCGGATTTGAAACTCCGGAGAATGAAGATGACCAGTTCCTGAAGAGTGGTGGAGGTACCATTACTGTAAATGACAGCATGAAATTTGAAAGAGAGATTACTGAACCGCTCTTCATCGATCGTACTTGCAGGTATCCCATGAGCGGTGTGGTTGAAATTACCAGGAACGATGAATTTATGACCATCAATTATGGTGACGGTGAGTGTGACAACATCGCGCTTGTTACCAAAGATGGAATTGAAGAGGAGATTGAACTGGAAGGTTGTGAGTTTAAAAAGGAATTCCGGAGAAAGAATAAGAACATGAAAAAGAAGAAGGGTTGGTGGTAATCCACCGAAAGGAGGGATAGGTTTTCCGAGCCGGTTTGTCAACTTGTCAAACCGGCTCATTTTAGAACAAGTTCTTATACATTTTTGTAATTTGCAGCAAAACCGGGGAGAAGGTGACACAAGAGCAGTTTAAATTGGTGTTTGACCAGCATTTTGATGCCATACGGAGGTACCTTTACTTCCGGTCGGGGAATAGCACGATTTCCACTGACCTGGCGCAGGACACCTTTATGAAAGTATGGGAGCGGGGAAAGGAGCTGGACCCGGAACGTGATGCAGCACTGCTGTACAAGATCGCGAGCGACCTTTTTATCAGTCACCTTCGGCGGGTTCGCATTTCCAGGGAGGTTTTCAATGAGATCGAATTTGAGATCACCAGTGACAGCCCCGAATCAGAGATGCAATACAAAGAACTGCAAAGCGCTTACAAAAGGGCGCTTGGGAAGTTGCCAGATAAGCAGCGTACAGCGTTCATGATGAGCCGGATGGAACACCTCACATACAGGGAGATTGCCGAACGCTTATCACTGAGTGTTAAAACAGTTGAGAAAAGAGTGAGTGCAGCACTTATCATTTTGAGAATAGAGATCAAATCCTGATGAGAAAGGATTCAAAATACAAAAACAATTCAGATTCCGGAGATCCGGCAGACCATCTCCTTTCCAGCGCATCTGTTCCATGGGAAAAGAGCAAGGAGGAGGTATGGAAGGATCTCTCTGCAGCAATCACAAAGGAGGGTGGAGTTCAGGAGATTCACAGACGTTTTCTTCCCGGTAAACAGTGGCTCGCTCTGGCGGCATCATTCACCCTCCTTTTAGCCGTAACCGGCTATATGCGTTTCCACAGTATTGAAGTTTCAACAACGATGGCCGAAACCCACTCTCTGCTCCTACCTGATGGATCAGCTGTGGAATTGAATTCAAATACAATCCTCAGTTTCCATCCCCATTGGTGGAGAATCTCCCGCGGTGTAAAACTTGAAGGGGAAGCCTGGTTCCTCGTGGAGAAAGGATCAAGCTTCAGGGTAGAATCTGCACTTGCCGTCACAGAGGTCCTTGGAACCTCGTTCAATGTCCTGGCCCGAAATGAGAAATACCAGGTTTCATGTCACACAGGAAGGGTAAGGGTATCAGCCTCCCAATCAAAGGAACGGGCCATACTTGATCCGGGAAAACAGGTTGTACTGGGCAGTGATGGGACACTGGAGGTATCTGATATGATATCTGTGAGTACAGCACCAGGGTGGTTGAACCGGAATATCATGTTTTCAGCCACACCACTCCAAATGGTTTTTGAAGAAATTGAGAAGCAGTACGGCATTGAGATTGACGGATCCCGCTTACCCGACCTTCTCTACTCGGGCTCTTTCTCTACAGACATTCCGTTGGAGAATATATTAACTTTGCTTTGTCGTCCATTTAACCTCAGGTATGAGAAGATCACCGGGAAAAAATACATCATCTACCCAGCACCTGAAGAATAAGCCATTCAGGCTCCTGCTCATCCTTTTCCTCTTTAATTTGTCAATTCTATCCGGACAGGAGATCAGGGTGGATGCCGATAACCAGCCTCTCAATGAGGTGCTGATGAAACTTGCAAGGGAGGAGGGTATCCATCTCTCCTTTGATGATGCACTTCTTTCGAAGGAGAACGTTACCCTGCACAAATCCTTTCAGGACTGGGAAGAGGTCATTGAATCCTTGTTGGAGGGACGCCCGTTTTCATTTTCCAGGGAGGTTGGGGTATTTGTCATTGTTCCGCTTAAGCCACCCCGGGAACCGGCTGTATACCAGGTCGCCGGAATTGTGGTGGACCGCGGTTCCCAGGAACCATTACCCTATTCTCACCTGGTCATTAACGGGCATGGAATGGTCGCCGACCAGGGTGGCAACTTCTCCTGGTATAATCACTCTGACTCCCTGTTTTACCTGCAAACATCCTACCTGGGCTACTATATTCTGGACACATTGTTAATACCGGGATCCAGGCACACGGTTGAGCTCTCCTCTTCTTACATTGGTCTTCAGGAGGTGGTCATCGAAGGGCAAGAGCTTGAACGATCGGGTCAGGCCGGGGAGACGGCCGGACAATTAAGGCTCAACCATAAAATTGCTTACAGGCTGCCCGGAAACGGGGATAATGCCATTTTCAATTTTCTGCGCCTGCAACCCGGTATTCTGGCCGCCGGGGAGCAATCAAGCGAAATGATCATCTGGGGAAGTTATTCAGGACACAGCCAGCTGTTGTTCGACGGCTTTACAGTATTCGGACTAAAAAATTTCAACGATAACATCAGCTTTATAAACCCATATATGAGCAAGGATATCATGGTTCTTAAAGGTGGCTATGGAGCTGAGTACGGAGACAGGGTGGGGGGTATTGTGGAGGTTACCGGCATCCGGGGTAATACCCGAAAGCCATCCATTAATCTGAATATCAACAACATGACCGTGAACGGCATGGCAGGCATACCGCTTAATGAACGATCGGTTCTCACCCTGGCATACCGACACACCTACTACAACCTGGCCGATGCAGATGACCTGAGTATAAAACTAAGAGGCAAAAATGGTGGACAGCAGACCGATATCAGTGTTTTTCCCGACTACCTCTTCAGGGATTTCAATATAAAATATGCCGGATCCACAAAGTCGGGTGACTCCTACTTCATGAGCCTCTATGAAGGGAAGGATAACTACTCCTACGAAATTGATCAGGAGCGAAACCAGGTCAGGGTCACTCAGGATGCCCTGGAGGAGAACCGTCAGCTGGGAGGCTCCCTCTTTTTTGGAAAAGTGTGGAAAAACGGGAACACAAGCCACTTTAACCTGAGTGCTTCCGGTCTTTTCAGCCACCAGAATGAAAACCTTGTAATAACACGCAGGCAGGACGGCTCCGAAATCAGAAACCAGGAGGTTGATTTCCATAA
>JAAEOI010000393.1 GCA_024244665.1 Bacteroidota bacterium
GACCTGAGGGACTGTGCAGCCACCTTTGCTGTGTTTGAAAAGTATCCCGATATAGAAGCTGTGATCCATTTCGCTGCTTACAAAGCGGTGGGTGAAAGTGTGGAGAAGCCACTCTCTTACTACGAGAACAACCTGCTCTCCCTGGTAAACCTGATGAAAGCCATGAAGCAGTATGAGGTGGCCAATATCGTCTTCTCTTCATCCTGCACCGTATACGGTCAACCCGAAGAAGTGCCGGTTACTGAAGATGCCCCAATCCAGGAGGCCACCTCACCCTATGGTAATACCAAGCAAATCTGTGAGGAAATCCTTCGCGATGTGGTGGCATCCCATTCCAAAACCAGTGTGGTATCGCTTCGCTATTTCAATCCTGTGGGGGCTCACCCATCTGCAAAAATAGGGGAATTGCCCCTTGGTGTACCGGCCAACCTGGTTCCTTTCATCACCCAGACTGCCATTGGGATCAGGGAGCAGTTAAGTGTGTTTGGCGATGACTACAATACACATGACGGATCGGCCATCAGGGACTACATCAACGTGGTGGATCTTGCGAAAGCACATGTGGTAGCAATCAGGCGTCTTCTGGATAACAAACAGAAAAAGCCAATGGAGGTATTTAACCTGGGAACAGGTACCGGTCTTTCGGTCCTGGAGATCATCAGGGCATTTGAATCGGCCACCGGAGAGAGTGTGAACTACAAAGTGGTGGGACGCCGGGAAGGAGATATAGAACAGGTTTATGCCGACACCAGTTTTGCCAACGAAGAGCTGGGATGGGAAGCCGGAATCGGGATCGAAGAGACCCTTCGCTCTGCCTGGAAGTGGGAGAAAAATATTCGAAATAAAAAATAGCACAGCATGAAAACCATCCTGGTTACAGGCGGAGCTGGATTTATCGGCTCCCATGTGGTAAGAAAAACAGTTCTGAACCATCCCGAATACAAGGTGATCAACCTGGATCAGCTCACCTATGCAGGAAACCTGGAAAACCTGGAAGATATCAGGGATAAGTCAAACTACAGGTTTGTCAGGGGGGATATCGTGGATGCCTCATTCCTGGCTGAGCTGTTTAATACCCACCCCATCGACGGAGTAATCCACCTGGCAGCTGAGTCGCATGTGGACCGTTCCATTGAGAGCCCAATGGACTTCATCCATACCAACATCATTGGGACAGTCAACCTGCTCAATGCCTGCAGGGCCGCCTGGAAGGGTGCGACTGAGGGAAAACGCTTCTACCACATCTCCACCGATGAGGTGTACGGGAGCCTGGGAGACGAGGGCCTGTTCACCGAAGAGACAACCTACGATCCCCGTAGCCCCTATTCGGCCTCAAAGGCCAGTTCCGACCACCTTGTAAGGGCATACCACCATACCTTCGGGCTCCCGGTGGTGCTGTCTAACTGCTCCAACAACTACGGGCCCAACCAGTTCCCGGAAAAACTGATTCCCCTGGCCATACATAACATAATCCATATGAAGCCTATTCCCATTTACGGTAAGGGAGAGAATATAAGGGACTGGCTCTTCGTAATGGACCATGCAGAAGCCATCGAACAGATCTTTCATCGGGGAGAAACAGGACGGACCTACAATATCGGGGGACTGAACGAATGGACAAACATCGATCTGATCAGGCTGCTCTGCAGCATCATGGACCGGAAGCTTGAACGCCCTGAAGGAACCTCCGTGGGGCTGATTACCTATGTAAAGGACCGGGCGGGTCACGACCTGCGTTATGCCATCGACAGCTCGAGAATTTCAGACGAACTGGGATGGTCCCCCTCCCTTACCTTTGAAGAGGGGCTTGAAAAGACTGTTGATTGGTACCTGGAGAACCAGGAGTGGATGGAACGGGTCACCTCCGGTGCCTATCAATCCTATTACCAGAAGCAGTACGGAGAAAGATAGTCTCAGTCTTTCGGGAAGAAGTCCACCGAAATCAGGACGAAATCAGGACGAAAACCGAAAAACCAACTGACCACCGTTGAAAACTACTCGACAGTAACAGACTTGGCCAGGTTTCTGGGCTGATCCACATCACATCCGCGGATTACCGCAATGTGATAGGCAATCAGTTGCAGGGGAACCACCGAGGGGATCGATATCAGGGCCTCATCGGTCTCGGGGATCTCAATCACATGGTCTGCCATATCACGAATGGCTTTATCCCCTTCGGTAACAATGGCAATCACAACACCGTTGCGTGCCTTCACCTCCTGGATATTGCTGACAATCTTCTCATATGAGCTGTCGTGGTTGGCAATAAAGACCACCGGCATTTTCTCGTCGATCAGTGCAATGGGACCATGTTTCATCTCAGCAGCAGGATATCCTTCAGCATGGATATAAGAAATTTCCTTCAGCTTCAGAGCTCCTTCAAGGGCCACCGGGAAAGAGACGCCGCGGCCCAGGTAGAGGGCATTGGTGGAATCCTTATAGATTTCGGCGATCCGCATGAATTCATCATTCTGCTCCAGGATTTTCTCAATTTTCTCCGGTATATCATTCAGCTCTTTGATCAAATTTGCAAAGCGTTCATCGGAGAGAAGCTTTTTCTCTCTTCCGATCATAATGGCCATCATGGTAAGGACGGTCACCTGGGCTGTAAAGGCCTTGGTAGAAGCCACTCCTATCTCTGTCCCTGCGTGAGTATATACACCTGCGTGGGTCTCCCGCGGAATACTTGAGCCGGCAACATTACAGATTCCAAGCACCAAAGCGCCGGCATCCTTTGCCAGCTGAATGGCTGCCAGAGTATCGGCAGTCTCCCCGCTCTGGCTAATGGCAATGACCACATCATCGGGGCCGATCATGGGATTCCTGTACCTGAATTCAGAGGCATACTCCACCTCAACCGCAATCCGCGCCAGGTCCTCAAGCAGGTATTCACCAACCAGTCCGGAATGCCATGAGGTCCCGCACGCAATAATGACGATCCGCTTTGCATTGACCAGCTGCTCCTTCACATCATGAAGCCCTCCCAGCCTTATTTCATTGGAATCGGGAATAATCCTCCCCCTGAAAGTATCCATAATGGAACGGGGCTGCTCAAAAATTTCCTTCAGCATGAAGTGCTCAAATCCCTGCTTTTCAATCTCTGAAATTCCAAGGTCAAGAGTCTGAATATTCACACTGGTAGCATTGCTGTTCAGGTTCTTCAGTACCAGTTCATCCTTCCGGATCAATGCAATATCATCGTTGTTCAGGTAGATCACCCTGTCTGTAAACTCAACAATGGGGGTGGCATCGGATGCTATAAAGTACTCCTTGTCGCCAAGACCGATCACGAGCGGACTGCTTCGGCGGGCAGCAATCAACAGGTTGGGTTCCTCTTTGGTGATCACCACAAGGCCATAGGCCCCGATCACCTTCTGCAACGCAAGGGAGATCGCCACCTCCACACTCACCTTCTGGGAGGTATAGATATACTCGATCAGGTTGGCCAGGACCTCCGTATCGGTCTCGCTGTAGAAACTCATTCCTTGGTCGATGAGGCCCTGCTTGAGTACTGCGTAGTTCTCAATAATCCCGTTGTGAATAATGGTGAAAAGTCCCTTCTCCGAAGTGTGTGGGTGGGCATTCAGATCGCTGGGCTCACCATGGGTCGCCCACCTGGTATGGCCTATACCTATGTTACTGAGGGTCTCTTTCCCACGAACAAAATCTTCAAGTTCCTGGACCTTTCCCTTCTTTTTGTAGACGGCTGTATCCCCGTTTAGCAGGGCTACACCTGCAGAATCATAACCTCGGTATTCAAGCCTCTTAAGGCCTTTGATAAGTATCGGGTAGGCGTCCTTGCTCCCGATATAACCAACTATTCCACACATAATGATTTACAATTTGATATAGACAACCTCTAATCTTATACGTTTAGGATTGGTATAAAGGTTACTCCATAATTTGGAGACCTTTGGATTTCTTATAGCATCATAGACCTGAAGCCTGAAATTGTGGTCCGTTGTGGCTCCGTCAACCATACTCTGGAAGTGGAGGGCCATGTTGAAACTGTAGGAATAGGTTGTATCGTAAAACATGCCCTTTGACTCAGCCCGAAGCTGTCCGCCGAACTGGCTGCCATCACCCTGGTTGGCACTGTACAATGCAACGTAGTCGTAGAGAGGCGTCAGGGTGTCTCCCTCCTGTTCAGTAAACAGCATCATTCGTGTGGGCAGGTCTGCCAGAGCTATCCCGCTGTTCTCCTCAGGGATTATATCAAAGATCATTTTTGCCGAATTAATGGCCACTTTCCCCCCTTCAATCCACTCATCCAGACTGGGAAAGGAGAACCTCACATCGGCACCGGCCATCCCCTGGGTGTAACACAGAGGGATCTCCAGGGTTTCGTTATCAATGATTTTCGAGAGGTACACATTGGAATGGTCGTGTTCAAACACATTGATCTTCTGGGAGGAGTATTCGTTGATGCCAAAAGTCGCCCAGACAAAGTCCCTCTCGGCTGTTGAATCCACCTCAGTGCTATCGTTGGCATACTTAACAGACAACCTGGAGATCCGGTTGGAAAGCCCCACCCTGGCGATGGCACCCTCCTGAGCCGAAGAAAAGGCGGTCAGGTAAAAACCATTGAAATAGTCCTTGAAAATACTATCATTGTTGAACAGGGCCGTATCGGCCTGGACATCCAGGAACTTCTGGATAAAAGCCTGGTCCTGAATCAGGATCTCAATCGTATCATTATCCGTCGGAGTGACGGTTTTTTCTGCCAGCCATACCGGGTTATAATTCCCTTCAGTTTCATGATTAGACAAGTAAAGCGAGTCAAAATAGACCCTCTCAGTTGCCTCATGAATCCGGATGGTGAAATCCTGTTCCATATCTCCCACATAGTTGTTGATGTAAAGCGAGAGCATAATGGAATCGATCTCTGTATTGTTCGCAGGATGAAATGTGGTAGTGGTGTTGATCTGGGTGAAGATGGTGGCATCCGAACTTCCCACAATGGTATCTTCCATTTGCCCCACCAGATATACTTTTGTCCCCGAATAACTAATGTCAGAGGTAACAATGGGATAACCGGTGGCCGTATAGGCATCGATCTCAAAAATGGTATCATGAAAGAGGAATACATTGTCACCCGGCGGCAGGAGATCCTGGCCGAGGTCCTGTTCCCAGCCGGAACATGACGAAAACAACACAACTATGGTCATAATGACCGCAACAATCCACAAGTCCTTCTTCTTCATCTTAACTTAAAGCGATTAATCGTTGAGAATACTGTCATAGAAAACGGAAAACTTCTCAACATATTCTTCATCACCCACATAATCTAATATGGGTTTCCCGGAATCCTTCATCACCTTAAGGACAGAATCAGGCAGGGTTTCACTTCCCTGAACCAATCCATCGGAATAGGTGGAGGCAAGGCTGACCAGGTTGTCGTAGTCGGGATCCTTCACCATGGAGACATGGTCGTCTGTGACTCCGTCCACCAGGAGTTTTTGTGAAAATGTTTTATCCAGCGGTTTATCAAAGCCTGTGTTATAGGTAGAAAAAACCACTTTTGAATCTGCAAAGAGCGGATCTTCCCTGTATGCTTTCTTTATATAAAGCGGAACCAGTGAAGTGAACCAGCCGTGACAGTGAACCAGGTCGGGAGACCACCGCAGTTTGCGGACCGTTTCAAGAACGCCCCTTGCGAAAAAGATCATCCGCTCGTCGTTATCCTTAAAAAAATCTCCTTTCGCATCGGAGACTGTCTGTTTTCGGTGAAAATAGTCTTCGTTATCTATAAAATAGACCTGCATCCTTGCTGCCTGGATAGATGCCACCTTGATGATCAGTGGGTGGTCAGTTTCGTCAATGATCAGGTTCATCCCCGATAGCCGGATCACTTCATGTAGCTGATTCCTGCGTTCGTTGATGTTCCCGTATTTTGGCATGAAAGTGCGAATCTCCTTACCTGTCTCCTGGATTGCCTGGGGTAGAGTACGGCCAATCAGGGAAAGTTCGGTTTCCGGCAGATAGGGTGTAATCTCCTGAGAAACAAATAATACCTTTTTACTTTCCATCTTGTAAGCCTGCGTTTGAAAATCATGCAAATTTACTAAAAAAAAATGATTTCAATTTATCTATCTTTGCCGCACCATTGACAGATGATCGTTTACAGAACAAAAGATGAGCTGATCCGGCACCTGGACAGCCTTCGCGGGAAGGGGAAAAGCATCGGACTGGTCCCGACCATGGGAGCCCTGCATCAGGGGCATATCTCGCTGGTAACCAGATCGATTAGCGATAATGATTGCACAGTGGTTTCCATCTTTGTAAATCCAACACAGTTCAATGATCCCTCCGATCTGGAGAGGTATCCCAGAACCCCGGAAAAAGATCTGGAACTGCTGCAGGAAAACGGCGTTGATCTAGTCTTTATGCCGCCTGTGAAAGAGATGTATCCTGAAGCCGACCAGAGGCATTTCGACCTGGAAGGACTCGACCGGGTTATGGAGGGTGCTACAAGAGAGGGCCATTTCAACGGGGTTGCCCAGATTGTCAGTAAGCTGTTTCAGTCTATTAACCCACACCGGGCCTACTTCGGGCAAAAAGATTTTCAGCAGCTGGTGATCATTCGCCACCTTGCAAAACTCATGAAACTGGAAACGGAAATCATAGCCTGCCCGATCATCAGGGAACAGGACGGACTGGCCATGAGCTCAAGGAATAACCACCTCGGACGAAAAGAGCGAAAAGAGGCCCCTTTTATCTACCAGACCCTGGTAAAAGCTACTGAAATGAAGGGTGGGTTTTCACCCAATGAACTGAGATCGTGGGTCGAAAGCCGCTTCGACCAGCACCCCCTGATGAAACTTGACTACTTCGTTATTGTTGAGGATAAGGCCCTTAAACCCCTTGACTGCTGGGAGGAGGGGGTGAACAAAGTGGGATGTGTCGCTGTCATATTGGGGGGGATAAGACTTATAGATAACATGTTTTTTAATTAACTTTACACCGCGAAACAGGTAATCATGAATATAGAAGTTGTTAAATCGAAATTACACAGGGTAAGCATTACTGAGGCCGACCTCAATTATATTGGCAGCATAACCATCGACGAAGATCTGATGGAAGCAGCGAACCTCATTGAAAATGAGAAGGTTCAGATCGTTAATATCAACAATGGTGAAAGGCTGGAAACCTATGTAATTACCGGTGAAAGAGGGAGCGGGCAGATCTGCATGAACGGACCTGCTGCGCGGAAGGTAGCCGTTGGGGATATCATCATCATCATCTCCTATGCCTCCATGGATTTTGAAGAAGCAAAAACTTTCAAGCCAGCACTCATTTTTCCCGACACGCCAACCAATAAATTAATCTGACCCCTAATAGATTATTCTGATCCCTTTGAAAAAAACAATATTAAAAATCCTGAGGATCTCCGGATTCCTGGCACTTGGTATTCTATTACTCTATTTTGCCTTCAGGGGCATTGCCTTTAATGAACTGGCCGACACACTCAGAGAGGCAAATTTCCGGTGGATCGGATTGTCCCTGTTCTTTGCATTTTTAAGCTTCTTTTCCAGAGCCCGGAGGTGGGTATTGCTCATCGAGCCCCTGGGATTCAAACCCTCGTTCAAAAACACTTACCATTCGTTGATGGTGGGCTACCTCTCCAATTTTGCCCTTCCACGCCTGGGAGAGGTGACCCGGTGCGTCACCCTGGGAAAAAGGGAGAAGATCCCCGTGGATTCCCTCATCGGAACGGTCATTATTGAAAGGGTTACCGACCTTGTAATGCTTCTCTCCATCATGGTCATCCTGATGATCAGCTGGGCCGAAAAATTCGGGACCTTTTTTAACGAAAACATCTTCAATCCTATGCAGGAGAAGATCACTTCATCCTTTGGAGGTATGTTCCTCTTCTGGTTCATGGTTTTTGGTACAATAGCCCTGGTGATCGTGCTTCTCTACCTCTTCAGGAAGCCCATGGGGAGAATTAGCCTGATACGTAAAATCGGAGAGTTCCTGAAGGGAATCCTTAATGGATTGAAGACCATCTATAAAATGAAACGGAAATGGGAGTTCATCCTTCATTCAGTCCTGATCTGGTTCCTCTATATTATGATGACCTGGGTGGTGGTATTTGCCTTGAAAGAGACCTCCTCACTCACCTTTGTAGACGGCATATTCCTGTTGGTGATCGGAGGACTGGGCATGTCGGCCCCGGTAACCGCAGGGTTCGGAGCCTTTCACTGGATTACCTCCAGGGGGCTGATGTTTGTTTATGGGCTTACACTTGAAGAGGGAATTGCTTATGCCACCCTGGCTCATGAATCCAACTCTCTCTTTACCATACTTCTGGGGGCCCTGTCATACATCCTCCTGATGACCACACGCAAAAAACATGCTTAGCTACGAAGCCATTGTCCATAAACTGATCACCCCTGAGAAGGCCGCTGAACTCTTCTCTCCCGATTTCAGGGGAGAGAACAGGATTGTCTTCACCAATGGCTGCTTCGATGTGCTGCACCGGGGCCATGTCTACTACCTGGCAAAAGCCCGTGAGATGGGCGACCTTCTTGTGATTGGCCTCAACAGTGACACCTCGGTTTCAAAACTCAAGGGGAAAGGGAGGCCGGTAAACGGCCAGAAAGCCAGAGCTGAAGTGCTGGGAGCACTGGGCATGGTGGATTACATCATCCTCTTTGAGGAGGATACTCCGCTGAACCTGATCTCTACGGTCAGGCCCGATCTCCTGGTCAAGGGCGGCGATTACCAGGTGGAAAAAATCGTGGGATATAAGGAAGTGACCTCAAGGGGCGGAGAGGTTATTACCATTCCCATCCTTGAAGGCTACAGCAGCAGCTCCATTATCGAACGCGGCTAAATCAAAATGGTTATTGTCTCGACCCGTGCTTATTTTAGCTCTGCTTAAAAAAAGGAAGCCAGGTTAAATAACATCCCCTCCGTTTTTCTACCTTTAGAACATTACTATTGAAAATGGCGAAAACAAAAACTGTATACCTGTGTCAGAACTGCGGTGCTGATTCGGCCAAATGGCTGGGACGCTGTCCGTCCTGCGGTGAGTGGAACACCTTTGTGGAGCAGCGGATCTCCAAAGGGCCGGTGAGGTCATCCTCCCAGGAAAAACGTACCAAAACCGCCCCCCAGACCATCGAACAGGTGACTTCGGAGCAGGTGGCCCGCATCGACCTCCGGAATGGTGAATTCAACCGGGTGCTGGGAGGTGGTATTGTCCCCGGATCGATGATCCTCATTGGCGGTGAACCGGGCATCGGAAAATCAACCCTGGCCCTGCAGGTGGCCCTTCAGATTGATAAAAGTACACTATACATATCCGGGGAGGAGAGCCCGCAGCAGATTAAGCTGAGGGCCGACCGGTTGGGAGCAGGAACCGGGCAGTGCAGCATTCTGGCCGAGACCAGCCTCCAGGTGATTATCGACCAGATCAGGGAGAGCAGGCCCCAGTTGCTGATCATTGATTCCATACAGACCCTCTTTTCGGAAGACCTGGAATCGGCTCCGGGAACAGTCTCCCAGGTAAGGGATTGCGCAGCACGCCTGCTGAGGGAAGCCAAGGAGAACCATATGCCCGTGATACTCATAGGGCACATTACCAAGGACGGCAGTATTGCCGGGCCCAAGGTGCTTGAGCATATTGTGGATACCGTGCTGCAGTTCGAAGGCGACTCCCACCACCTCTACCGGATCCTTCGCGCCAGCAAAAACCGCTTCGGATCCACCTCCGAAATCGGGGTGTTTGAGATGACCGGAGAGGGGCTCAAGGAGATTATCAACCCTTCTGAACTGCTGATCAACCAGCAGCCCCCCGACCTGAGCGGATCGGCAGTGGCAGCCAATGTGGAAGGCATCCGCCCTATTCTCATCGAAGTACAGGCACTGGTAAGTTCGGCAGTATACGGCACCCCGCAGCGTACCTCAACCGGATTTGACACGCGGCGGCTCAGCATGTTGCTGGCTGTACTGGAAAAAAGGGCCAGCTTTAAACTGGCCAGCAAGGATGTCTTTATAAATATTGCCGGCGGACTCAGGGTTGATGATCCGGCCATAGACCTTGCGGTGGTGGCCGCCATCCTTTCATCCACGGTGGATATCCCGGTTGACCAGTATACATGTTTTGCAGGAGAGATAGGCCTGTCTGGCGAGATCAGGCCGGTTCACAGGATTGAACAGCGGCTGGGGGAGGCCGACAAGCTGGGGATGAAGCGGATCCTGATGCCCGCCTTCAACCGGAAAAGAATCGATACCTCACGATTTGACCTGGAGATTACCGAGGTAAAAAGGGTCCAGGAGATCCCAAAGCACCTGTTCGGATGAAACCTGATGGTCAACGGGAAAAACCTCCCCTGTTCAGGGATGCTTACCATGAGGAAGTGGATCACTACCCGGTGGAGATCCCCGAAATCATATCAGGCGCAGATTACTACTTTCAAACTGAAAGCGGATTGAGATACCAGGTACTTTTTGCCAAGAAGAAGGATAGTTACCTGGAGCATATCCTCAATTTCAGTGTGCTTAGCGAGGATTTCGAGGATGAATACAGTGAAACTAACCGTGGGGAGATATACCGGGTCATCTCCACTGTGGTAGAGATCATCCGCATTTTCCATGCTAACCACCTCTACTCGAACAGCTATGAATTCAGCGGAGAATTTAAGGAGGGGAACGAGGAGAGGGAGAGCAGCATCCGCACCCTGCTCTATTACAGAAAAGCAGAGAAGATCATACACCACTCATGGAAGATCACAAGGCAGGGAAATAAAGTGATTGTGTCCAGGAAAACTCTTTAAAAATCTCCGAAGTCACTGTTGCTGTCTGCCTCCATGATATCGGGGCAATCCAGGTCAACAAAAAAATCGAGAGGCTTCTGGAAATCATCCTCCTGTGTTATCCCTAGTGTGGTATCGGCATAGACCCGGGTGAGGAATTCTGCATAGATAGGCAGCGACATATTCGCACCCTGCCCCATACCCAGGTAGTCGAAATGGATGGAGCGATCCTCTCCGCCAACCCAGGCGGCAGCGGTCAGTTTCGGGGCCAGCCCGATAAACCAACCATCACTCTGGTTCTGGGTGGTCCCTGTTTTCCCTGCCAGCTCGCCCTCAAACTGATACCTGCCCCTGAGGCGGGTTGCGGTCCCGTAATAAGGCTCACCCCTGTAGCGTCCTGCCATATCCACCACGTTCCGCAGCAGGGTCAGCATCAGGTAGGCGGTCTCCTCGCTGATGGCCTCGTTTTCACCCGGGTGGAAGGTCGAGATCACATTCCCGTAACGGTCCTCAATGCGGGTCACGTAATTGGGGGTCACATAGATCCCCCGGTTGGAGAAGGTGTTAAATGCACCTACCATCTCCTCCAGCGAGATATCCGAAGTCCCGTAGATCATGCTGGGAACCGGGTCGATATATGAGGTCACCCCCATCTTCCGCATCAGCTTGATCACGTTGGCCGGTTTGAAATTCTTGAACAGCCAGGCTGAGACCCAGTTGTGTGAATTGGCCAGTCCCCACTTCAGGGAGACCTTCTTACCTGCAAACTCGTTTGGCGGCGGGACCGTTGGTGTATAGGTGGTATCCTTATTATTAACAATAATAGGGAAAGTAATAGGCACCAGCGGGATCATTTCACAGGGAGAATAGTTCTCCTGCATGGCCAGCAAATAGAGGAAGGGCTTGATGGTGGATCCCACCTGCCTCCTGCCCTGGTATACATGCTCGTACTGAAAATATCGGTAATTGTGCCCGCCTACAAAAGCCCTCACCTCTCCGGAGGCAGGATCCATGGCCATAAACCCTGCCCTGAGGAAATGTTTCATGTAACGGATCGAATCCATGGGGGTCATGACCGTATCGATGGGTCCGTCCCATGAAAAGATCTTCATGGGAACGGGCTGGTCAAAAACATGGAGGATGGAATCCCAGGAGGCTCCTCTGGAAACCAGGTATTTATATCGCTCGGTCCAGCGGACAGAGCGATAAAGGATGGTTCTGATCTCCTCATTGGATATGTCACTAAAGGGTGCAATGGTCCTTCCCTTTTTTTCATAGAAAAACGCAGGCTGCAATACCTCCTTCATATGCAACTCAACTGCCTCCTCGGCGTACTGCTGCATTTTATAATTCAGGGTGGTATAGATTTTCAATCCATCGCGCCAAAGATTGTATTCCGTACCATCTGGCTTTCGGTTCTTATTAATCCAGCCATAGAGCCTGTCATCTGCCCAGCGGATTGAATCACGCCTGTAGCGCTCCCATGAGAGCTTTCCTGCCTTTTCGCCTGGAGGTTCCGGCTTTGTTTCATTCATAAAATTTGACAGGAAGGTGCGAAAATGGCGTGCATTCCCGGTCAGGTGACTGGCCAGATTATAGTCGACCGATACAGGGATCTGCTTCACAGAATCGGCCAGCTCAGGCTCCAGGAAACCGTACTTCGCCATCTGTCCGATCACTATATTCCGCCTTACAAAGGAACGATCCGGATTGATTCGCGGATTATAGGCGGTGGGTGCCTTTAGCATTCCCACCAGGGTAGCAGCCTGTTCGATAGTCAGGGAATCGGGCGTTGTATTAAAAAAAGTCCTGGCTGCCGAATTGATGCCTACGATCGACTCCCCGCCGAAGGGAACCGTATTTAAGTACATGGTGATAATCTCATGCTTGGTATAACTCCGCTCCAGCCTCACTCCGGTATTCCACTCTTTGAATTTAATTACCGCCAGATGGCCGGCCTTCCCGATTTTTGATTTCCTGATGGTTGTATCCCTTGGAAAGAGATTTTTGGCCAGCTGTTGGGAAATGGTGCTCCCCCCGCCTTCATTCTTTCCCAGAACAACCGAATAAACCAGGACCCTGACCAGTGATCTCATATCAATCCCGGAGTGCTTGAAATACCTCACATCTTCAGTGGCAACCAGTGCATCCACCAGGTGAGGAGCCAGCTCTCCGTATTTCACAAAGGTCCTGTTCTCAATAAAATACTTTCCCAGTTGCTCCCCGTCCTCGGTGATAATCAGCGTAGCCAGGTTGGTCTGGGGGTTCTCTAACTGCTCAAATTCAGGCAGGAAACCCATCTTTCCCCGACCAATCAGCAGCATGATAACAATGAACAATACCACTGGGAAGGTGTATAAGGACCAGAGGATGATTAAATATTTTGTACTTTTGCCTGATTTTCGGTCCATGGATTGCTCAGTTTGCGTCAAAAATAGCAATAATTTAATTTATTTTGTGGTCGATTTACTAACGAGGGAGTATTAAAGATATGATAGAGAATCTGGTAATAGTTGAGTCACCCGCCAAGGCGAAGACCATTGAAAAGTTCCTGGGCAAGGCCTATACAGTAAAGTCAAGTTTCGGTCATATCCGCGATCTGGCAAAGAAAAACCTGGGCATAGATATCGAAAAGGGGTTCACCCCAAAATACATTGTCCCGACCGATAAAAAGAAAATTGTCAAAGAACTGAAAGATCTGGCAAAGAAATCCGAAATGGTATGGCTGGCGACTGATGAGGACCGCGAGGGGGAGGCCATTGCCTGGCACCTGTTCGAGGAGCTCGGATTGGATAAGGAGAAAACCCGCAGGATCGTCTTCCACGAAATTACCAAGGATGCCATCACGAATGCACTTGATAATTCAAGGCATATCGACACCGATGTTGTAAATGCACAGCAGGCTCGCAGGGTCCTCGACCGCCTGGTAGGTTTCGAGCTTTCACCTCTGCTCTGGAAAAAGGTAAAACCTTCTCTTTCGGCAGGCAGGGTACAGTCTGTGGCTGTAAAACTAATTGTTGAAAAAGAGCGTGAAGTACAGGCATTCCAGGCCAAAAGGTATTTCAGGATTACCGGTTTCTTTAATACCGATGGCGAAAAAGGTGAAACATTCAGGTTAAAAGCCGACCTGGCGAAGCGATTCAACTCCCCGGAAGAGGCTGAGAAATTTCTCTCCATCTGCAAAGAGAGTACATTCTCTGTGGATAAAATCGAAAAGAAACCATTAAAAAAATCACCTGCCCCGCCTTTCACCACCTCAACCCTGCAACAGGAAGCTAGCCGGAAGCTCGGCTTTTCGGTTAACCAGACCATGTCGGTGGCACAGCGCCTTTACGAATCGGGAAAGATTACCTATATGAGAACCGACTCGGTGAACCTCTCCAAGCTGGCCATAGGCAGTGCAGCCGGGATGATTACTGAAACCTTCGGCGAGGAGTACCTGAAATCGAGAAATTTCAGCACAAAGACCAAGGGCGCCCAGGAGGCTCACGAAGCGATCCGGCCCACCTACCTGAACCAGCCATCAGTAGAAGGCAACAGGGCCGAACAACGCCTCTACGAACTGATCTGGAAGCGGACCGTTGCCTCCCAGATGAGTGAAGCAAAACTGGAAAAAACAACCATCGCCATCGCCGGTGCACCTGAAAAATTTGTGGCCACCGGTGAGGTATTGAAATTCGACGGTTTCCTGAAGGTCTATATGGAATCGACCGATGACGAACAGGAAGAGGAGACCAAAGGTTTGCTGCCACCCCTGAAAATCAATGACCCCCTTCAGCGCGACCGGATTGAAGCTGCAGAGAAATCGACCCAGCAACCCGCCAGGTATACCGAAGCCAGCCTTGTTAAGAAGATGGAAGAGCTTGGAATCGGCAGACCCTCCACCTATGCCCCAACCATATCGGTCATCCAGCAAAGGGAGTATGTGCTGAAAGAGGACCGCACGGGAGGAAAAAGAGAGATGCAGCAGATCATTCTGAAGGGAGATTCCATCACCAGTAAGATGGTTTCTGAAAACTTCGGATTCGAGAAGGGAAAGCTCTTCCCCACCGATATCGGGATTGTAGTTAATGATTTCCTGGTGCAGAATTTCGAGAATATTATGGACTTCAATTTCACAGCATCAGTGGAAAAGGAGTTTGATGAGATTGCAGAGGGCTCCCTCAATTGGCCCAAAATGATCGAACGGTTTTACAAGCCCTTCCATACAAAGGTCGACTCAACCACCCAGACCACCGAACGCTCCAAAGGAGAGAAGGTCCTGGGAACCGATCCCGAATCGGGTAAACCGGTCAGCGTAAAGATCGGTCGGTTTGGCCCGATTGCACAGATCGGCGAGGCTACAGATGAGGAGAAGCCCCGTTTTGCCAGCCTTCTGAAGGGCCAGAGCCTGGAGACCATCACCTTTGAAGAGGCAATCGACCTCTTCAGGCTACCCCGTACCATCGGTCAGTTCGAGGAGGAAGACCTTGTCATCGGAGTAGGCAGGTTCGGCCCTTATGTCCGCCACAAATCAAAGTTCTACAGCCTGGCCAAAACAGATGATCCTTATACAATCCTGACTGATCGTGCAGTTGAAATCATCGGTGAGAAAAGAACACAGGAGGAGAACCGCAACATCAAACAATTCGATGAAGAACCGGGTTTGCAGGTCCTCAACGGGCGGTACGGTCCCTACATTGCATTTAATAAAAAGAACTACCGGATTCCAAAGGGAACCGATCCAAAGGAGCTGAGCCTTGAGGATTGCCGGGAGATCATTAAAAAATCAAACAACAAACCAAAAAACAAATAACCCGCACTGAGCACTGAGCACTGTGAACTGAGTACTGAGTACTGAGCACTGAGTACTGAGTCCTGTGCACTGTGCACTGAGCACTGAGTACTGAGCACTGAATTATGGACCTCAACGGATACTTCGACCCTGTAAGCCTGGAACGACCCGAATTTGAGTACATCGATAACCGGGAATCGTTCAGCCAACACATAAGGGTACATACACCAGACCAGACCATCAGGGAGCTGGACAAATACCAGGTGGCCGTTATCGGTATCCCCGAGGACCGAAACGGATTCATAAAAGGAAGCAAGGAGGCTCCTGATGCAGTCAGGAATAAACTATACCAGCTTACCGCCATCAACAGGGATCTGAAGATTTACGACCTGGGCAACATTAAAAACGGGGATTCGGTAAACGATACCTATTTTGCCCTGAGGGATATCCTGTTGGAGTTGAAGGAGCGAGGGATCATTTCCCTGATCCTTGGAGGATCCCAGGACCTGAGCCGGGGTGTCTTCCTGGCCCTTGAAAAAGAGGAGGGGATCCACCAGGTACTCACCATCGATTCCATGCTGGACTTTTCCGGATCATCCGGCACCATCTCCTCAAGAAACTATCTGAACCAGCTTATGGAGCCCGGCCTCAGGGAGCGTTTTAGTTTCACAAACCTGGGGCACCAGGCCTATTTCACCACAGAAGCCCAGCTGGATCAACTGGAGCTTTCCTATCTGGAGAGCATCCGGCTGGGAGTAGCCCGGAATGATATGAAACGGTCGGAGCCGCTGATCAGGGATTGCGGTTTCATCAGCATCGATCTTGGTGCAGTAAGACATTCCGATGCACCGGGTGCATCCATTCCCTCGCCCAATGGCTTTTTCGGTGACGAATTGTGCCGGATTACCCGCTATGCCGGTTTGAGTGAAAAAGTCATGTATATGGGGTTTTTCGAGTTTTCCCCCTCGAAAGATGTAAACGGACAGACTGCCCATTTAACAGCCCAGGCAGCCTGGTATTTTCTGGACGGGCTGGCCAACCGCGTAAAAGAAAACCCGGTTGACACACCGGAACATATCAAAAAATTCATCGTCAACATGGATGTGGCCGGACATGACATTATTTTCCACAAAAGTACCCTCTCGGAACGATGGTGGATGGAGATTCCGGTAAAGAATCCTGTCACCGGCTATAACTTTTTTGTCTCATGTTCGTATGATGATTACCAGCAAGCATGTGGTAAGGAGATTCCGGAACGCTGGTGGCGTTATTTACACAGGTTGGGTAATGAATCGGAATAATTATCGTTATAATATCCGACAGGAAGTAAAATGATCCGTTTTTTGCTTAGCCGAGACCCCTGGGTTATGAACAATAAGCTGTTAATAATATTTGCTTGGTAGAACTATTTTTGCTTATTTTACCTGAGCTATATAGCAAGACTGATAAAGCCCGCAGGAGAATTCAGTGCCTAAATGAAGAGACTGGTAATTATAATCGTTTTTGTATCGCTGTCGGTCGGACTTCTGGCCCAGCAGGATGCTAAATTCACCCAGAACATGTTCATGGCTCCCTACTTTAATCCGGGCGCTGTTGGCAGCAGTGACAAAATCTGCCTTGCTGCTGCATTCAGGAATCAGTGGACCGGTCTCCCGAATGCACCAACCACCACGACCTTCACGGCCCATATGCCATTCAACCTTCTGGGGCGCACCCATGGAGTGGGCATCAATCTCATGAACGACCGCCTGGGCTATAGCAATAATTTCATTTTCAGTGGATCTTATGCATACCGGATGGACCTGGGAAACGGAAAACTGGGTATAGGCTTTAATGTGGGCATGGCCAACCCGTCCATTGAACCCGAATGGAACGGTGTGGATGTAATTGATCCGAGTCAGGACCCGGCCATACCCTCCGGGGGGAGCGGAATTGGCTTTGACCTGGGGCTGGGGATCTTTTACAACACTGACAAAATGTACGTTGGTTTATCAAGTAGCCACCTGGTCAGCAAAGTCATGTACCGCGGCGACGAAAGGGATTATGATGCCAGGTTTGTTACACACTATTACCTGATGGCTGGTTACAACATTCAGCTTTCAAATCCCATGTTTGAAGTATTGCCCTCACTGATGGTTCAGAGCGATATGAGATCACACCACATATACCTGAATACTAATGTGAGATACAATAAAAAGTTCTGGGGTGGAGTTTCTTATTCAGTCAGGGGGGCCATGTCGGCACTTTTTGGAATTGAATTGATGAATGGGCTCAGGATCGGATATTCATATGATTTCGAACTTTCATCCCTGATGGGGTACAATAGCGGATCTCATGAAGTGACGGTCCGGTACTGCTTTGATCTCAGCATTGACAAGAGTCCGCAAAAGTACAAGAGTTTAAGATTTTTATAATTTTTACTTATATTTATATAGTTTTTTATAATTTAAACAACCTGTAAAAGACTGGAATTTGCACCTATTAAGCGTTATACTATGAAACGTATCGTGATTATTGTTGTTCTTGGAACACTCATCGCTGGATGTAGCAACTACAACACCGGTGAACTTGTGGGAGTTGAGGGTCGAAGGGCCTACGCTGAACCTATACCACACGGAATGGTCCCCATTCCCAATGGCTCCTTTGCTATGGGGCCCAGCGACATGGATGTATCATGGACTCAGAATGCCCTGTCCCGTACAGTGGCAGTGGATGCCTTCTGGATGGATGAGACTGAAATTTCGAACAACGAATACCGACAGTATGTGGATTGGGTTCGTGACTCCATCATCCGCAAAGAACTTGCTATCCAGGGAGTCGAAGGTTTTGCATTGATGGATGAAGAAGGAACTGCCTTTGTGGACAGGGACGATGAGCCGGTTATCAACTGGGAAATGCCCCTTGATTCCAAAAAAGACAAAGAGGGTAACATCCAGCAGATCATAGATGACCTTGGGATATACTACTCCGGTGCTGACAGGCTCTCGTACATTTCCAAGGAAATTAATGTCACCAAACTGATCTACAACTATTATTGGGTCGACCTGAGGCAGGCATCCTCTTCCGCCAACAGGTTCAAGCTCGACTATTCAGGAGGTTCCGCCGATCCCGTTGTAAGCTATGAAGGCAATGTTACCAGGCCCGACGGCACCGAAGAAGAGGTAGTGGGCAGATCCTCGTTTGTAAACAAGGATTGGGTACTGGTCTATCCCGACACCCTTGTCTGGATCTCGGACTTCACCTACTCTTACAACGAGCCGATGACCAACATGTACTTCCACTCTCCATCATATGACAACTATCCGGTGGTCGGAATTACCTGGAAGCAGGCCAATGCTTTCTGTATCTGGAGAACCCAGTACCTGAACTGGGCACTGGTAAGAAGCGGTCAGCAGATTGTTCAGGACTACAGGCTTCCCATTGAAGCTGAGTGGGAATATGCTGCCAGGGGTGGCCTTGATCACAGCATGTATCCATGGGGCGGAGTTTACCTCAGAAACATGAGTGGCTGTTTCATTGCCAACTTCAAGCCGCTGCGAGGTAACTATACTGACGATGGCTCCATGTATCCCTCAAGGGTTGCACATTACTCGGGGAATCCCAACGAATTCGGACTCTACGATATGGCCGGGAACGTGGCCGAGTGGACCATCACTGCCTATGATCCGTCATCATACGTGTTTTCGCATGATATGAATCCATATTACAATTACCAAGCTAAACCTGATGATCCCCCCGTGATGAAACGTAAAGTAGTTAGGGGTGGTTCCTGGAAAGATATTGCCCGTTACCTCCAGGTAAGTACAAGGGACTATGAGTATCAGGACTCTGCTAAATCCTTCATTGGATTCAGATGCGTACGGTCATATTTGGGAGACAATTAATTAAATATTTGATACAATGGGAATTACAGAAATAGTTCTAAGTTCGGGCTGGAAGAATTTCACAGCTAAACTTTATGGCTTTGGTGCTTCAATCGTTATTATTGGAGCGCTCTTCAAAATCATGCACTGGCCTGGTGCAGCTATCGCGCTTACTTCCGGCCTCCTGATTGAAGCTGTTATCTTCTTCTTCTCTGCCTTTGAGCCACTTCATGAGGAGCTCGACTGGACTCTGGTGTATCCTGAACTGGCCGGCATGTCCGATCCGGATGAGGTCGATGAATATAAAGAGCAGGCCATTGCGGACAGGAATGTGGGGCTTCAGAAATTTGACGAACTGTTCCAGCAATCCCAGATCAACGCTGAGGATGTCCGTAGTCTTGGCAAACACCTGAATACCATCTCCTCCACCACGGAGACCATCGGTGACATCACCTCTTCTTCCCTGGCAACCAAGGAGTATTTCGACAAGATGGGATCAGCTGCGCAAAACATGGACAACGTTGCCACAGCATATGGAACCAATACAGGTGAACTGAATGAATCTGTCAATACACTGGCCGAATCATATAAGAATACCGCTTCAGTGATTGATCAGAAGGGCAAGGATATCGCAGAAAAATTTGCTTCATCCAGCGCCAACCTGACTGCCACCTATGAAGCAATGTCCGGTGAAGTGAAACAGGAGCATACCCAGATCTCGGAAAGCCAGAAACAGTTCAACAGCCAGCTAGAAGCGCTGACAAATAACCTTGCACAACTGAATACTTCCTATTCAGAACAGGTAAAAGGAAGCCAGGATCACCTCCAGGGCACTTCAGGAGTCTACAAGGGACTCAATGAAATGATCACCAATCTGCAGGTATCTGTGGAGGAGACTAACAAATACAAAAGCGAAATCGCTAAGCTTAGTGAAAGCATTTCTGAATTGAATAACGTGTACGGCAATATGCTCTCAGCCATGAGCATCAGAAAAAAGTAAAATAATCCATTAATCCTGATCTATGGGACACGGTAAAGAAACACCGAGACAAAAGATGATTGGCATGATGTATCTCGTGCTGACAGCCATGCTTGCTTTGAATGTGGCTAAAGAGGTACTTAATGCTTTCATCCTGGTCGACGAAGGGCTTGTTACCACCACAGAGAATTTCGCTGCTAAGAATACCGGTCTTTACAACACTTTCCACACGGCCTATGAATTGAACCCGGCTAAAGTGGGGGATTGGAAAGATAAGGCCGAAGCAGTCCAGACACGTTCAAATGAGCTGTACTCCTTCATGCATGAATGTAAGACAGACATTCTTTCAATCAAGGAGGCAGAAGCAATTGATCCGGACCACGAAGTGATCCATTGGGATTTTGTCGAAGCCAAGGATAACATGGATTGGCCTGGCCAGATAATGATCGTTGAAGGCAAAGCCACAGAACTCAAGGGAAAGATCGAAGAATATAAAGATTTCGTACTTTCCCTGATTGAAGAGAAAGATAAATATGCAGGAACTGTTGAGGCGCTGGAGGGAATTCTCTCCACTGAATTGCCCGATGTTGAACTGGAGCACGGGGGGAAAAAGGTTGTCCCCACCTGGGAAACCACTTACTTTGATATGCTCCCCCTTGCCTCTGTCATCACGCTGCTTTCCAATATGCAGGCAAACGTAAGGAACGCTGAAGCAGAGATGCTCAACTTCCTTCTTGGACAGGTTGAAGCAGGTGACATCCCCATTAACACGCTAAAGGCAGTGGTCATGCCCGACCACAGCCTGGTGTTCCCTGGACAGGAGTACAGGGCACGGGTTTTCCTGGCTGCCTACGACTCCACCAATACACCGGATGTGGTTCTGGATAACGGTACCGTTCTTGAAGTTGAATCAGGAATGGGTGTCTATACTTCCAGTTCAAATTCCCTGGGTATTAAAAGCTGGGGCGGAACCATCAAACTGGACAACGACGGACAGATCATTGAACGTGATTTTACTGCAAGCTATGAAGTGGCCGAAGCCAATGCCACTATCTCTGCCACGGCCATGAACGTTTTCTACCGCGGTCTGTCAAATCCGGTGGCTGTATCTGCAGGTGGTGTGGCAGAAAGCTCTGTTCGTGTTACCATAAACAATCCTCATAACATCAAAAGAAACCGTCCCGGTGTTTATCAAGTAAAACCCGGATCCCAGGGAAAAAAAGCAACCGTAAGTGTCTATGCCGATATCGACGGTTCATCTAAACTGATGACCCGCATGGACTTCAGGGTACTTGACCTGCCCACACCAACTGCCAAAATCACAGGATCCCGCGGAGGTAAAGCCAACCTTACTGTGGGGCAGCTTTCCGGTCTCAAGATTGTAGAAGCCGAAGCTGAAGAATTCCTGTTTGAGGTTGATTTTGAAGTGACTTCATTCACCATTGGTTTCAATGATGACAGTGGCATCTGGGTGGAGCGGCAGGCCAACAGCAATAAAATAACTTCGGAACAAAAAAGCATTTTCCGGTCCATGAGAGCTGGTCAGAGAATGTCCATAGAAAATATAAAAGCCATCGGACCTGACGGAAAGGTTCGCTCCCTTAGTCCAATTAACATAACTGTGAGATAAAATGATGATGAGAAAGATATTATTTGGAGCGGCAGTATTAACCGGGTTTGCCCTGTCTGCAAGCGGTCAGAATGTGAACACATCCATCACCCCGGGAAGTGCGCCGGTTATGTCTGAACAACAGGCCCCATCAACAGATGTATATCGAAAAGAGACCATTATTCCGGAAAAAAAACCGGTTCCCTATCCATATGTCAGAGAAGCCGACGTGATGTGGTCCAAAAATGTATGGCGGACCATCGACCTGAGGCAAAGGATGAACTTTCCCCTGAAATTCCCTGTTGAGGGACACATGTCAGGTGGAGACCGCTACAGTCTGTTCGGACTGCTAATGGAGGGTATTAAAACCGAAGAGATCACCCCTTTCGAATATGTACCCAACGTGGGATGGAAAGACCCATTTTCAAAACTTACCAACCTGGGCGACATTTATAACCTGACCAACGGAGACTCGATCTTCAATGATGATGATTCATTTAGTGATGTGCTCCAGGGAACCAGTTATATCTGGCAATTTATGGTCCAGGAGCAGTGGTTTTTCGATAAGAAGCATTCGGTAATGAAGGTGAGGACCATTGCCATTGCACCGGTCTTCTTTAACCTGTTCAATGAATTTGGAGACAGGCTTCCACAACCCACAAGGAGTGTACCTTTCATTGTCCACTTCCCCCAGTGCAGAAGGCTGTTTGCCACGCATGCTGTGTACAATTCCAACAATGATGCCCAATCCATCTCCTTTGACGACCTTTTCTTCCAGCGCCGTTTCTCCAGCACCATCATGCAGGAATCAAACGTCTATGGAAACAGGGCACTGACAAAGTACAAAACCGGTCAGGACATCCTGCTTGAGGCTGAAAGAATCAAGGCCGACCTGTTCCTCATGGAACACGATCTCTGGGAATACTAGATAGCAACAACCGAGCTTGCGAGCTCAACGGAGCTAAAACATTATATCAAAGCCGCGTCCGCTAAAGACGCGGCTTTTTTTGTTAACAAACGGGTATATCACATGTCTTCGCCGAGCTCTGTTTTGATCTGGTTGACAAACAGCTTGATCTTCTGCTCCTCCTCCCGGCGGCAGATCAGGATAATATTATCATTCTGAACCACAATGTAATCCTCCAGTCCGTGGAGAACCACCAGTTTATCATCCTGAACATTTACGATATTACCAGAGGAGTCATGCATGAATACATGTTTGCCGGTCACAGAATTCTGCTTTTCGTCTTTCTCCAACTGCTCGTACAGGGAGCCCCAGGTACCGAGGTCGGACCAGCCAAAATCGGAAATAAGCACGTATACATTATCTGCCTTTTCCATAATCCCGTAGTCAATGCTAATGTTCCGGCAATTGGAGTATGTTTTCTCGATGAAGTCCTGTTCTGCAGCTGTTCCATACACTTTCTCACCCTCACTGAACAGAGAATGGATCTCCGGGAGAAAACTCTCAAATGCTCTCATGATGCCGCTGAGAGACCAGAAAAAGATCCCCGCATTCCAGTAAAAATCCCCACTGTCCAAAAAGACCCGGGCCAGATCCATGTCCGGTTTTTCGGTGAATGTCTTCACCTTACGCAAACCGGTTGACCCATAACCCTTAACCTTCTCCTGGACAGATTGGATATAACCATAACCTGTTTCGGGCCTGGATGGTACAATACCCATGGTCAGCAGGGCATCGTTCTGCTCAACGAATTTGAGACCTTCCTGAACATAACTGAGAAACTCGGCCTCTTTGACAATCAGGTGGTCTGAAGGGGCAACAACAATATTTGCATCCGGATTTTTCTGGTGGATGCGAAAGTTTGCATAATCAATGCAGGGAGCTGTATTTCTTCTCTGGGGCTCCAGTAAGATATTCTCTTCCGGGAGATAGGGCAGCTGTTCTGCGATCAACTCTTTGTACTCGAGGTTGCTGACTATATAGATCTGTTCCACCGGCATCAACTGGATAAAGCGGTCATAGGTCTGCTGGAGAAGCGTTCTCCCCATGCCCAGGATATCCAGGAACTGTTTCGGACGTTCGGTTTTACTCAAGGGCCAGAATCGACTCCCGATGCCACCGGCCATAATAACGCAATAATTGTTAGTATTCATGTGATACAATTAAGTTACCTTTTCTTAAATATAGCCAGGTTTTAGATTATAGCGGTAAATAACAGGGATGTTTTATACAATATTTGATATATTTCGCGTTCAGCCTATTCAATGCATTTACTATATCACATAGGATCCTATTTTCTCATGATGAAACGGACCTTCAGTCGGCCCGAGAAACTGCCAATCCTCTACCGGCAAACCTTGAAGGAGATTGAAAAGGTGGGCATCAACTCTTTTCCCATAGTGGTGATCATCTCCCTCTTTGTGGGAGCGGTAATCACCATTCAGACCAATTTTAACATTGAGAATCCACTTCTTCCCAGATACCTGGTGGGTCTAACTGTCAGAGACTCCATGCTGCTTGAGTTCTCTTCCACAATGGTGGCCCTTATCCTGGCCGGAAAGGTAGGGTCCAGCATAGCCTCTGAACTGGGGATGATGAGGGTCACCGAACAGATAGATGCACTGGAGGTGATGGGGATCAACTCTGCCTCTTATCTGATTCTGCCAAAGATAATCGCTGCTGTTTTCTTCTTTCCTATACTCTGCCTGCTCAGCATGATCGTGGGGATTGGTGGTGGATACCTGTCATGCATTCTTGACGATGTGGTATCTCCGGGAGAGTATATCTACGGGATTCAGTATGCATTCCGGCCCTACTATATAAGTTATGCCCTGACTAAAACCGCCTTTTATGCACTCATCATTACCTCCGTCTCTTCTTACCTGGGATACAATGTCCGGGGCGGGGCCATCGAGGTGGGGAAGGCAAGCACCAAATCAGTTGTACAAAGCAGTGTTCTGATCCTGCTGGCAAACCTTATTCTTACCAAAATCATCCTTCAATGATAGAGGTAAAGAGCTTATACAAAAGTTACGACAGCAACCATGTCCTCAACGATGTGAGTGTATCCTTCGAACAGGGCAAATGCAACATGATCATCGGTCGCAGCGGATCGGGAAAAACTGTATTGCTGAAATCAATCGCAGGCCTGATCCGCGTGGATCAAGGAGAGATCTGGTACGACGACAAGGAATTCACCCACATGAATGACAAGGATCAACAGGCCATCCGCAAGGATATGGGGATGTTGTTCCAGGGAGCAGCACTATTTGATTCCCTTACTGTGGAGGAGAATGTGATGTTTCCACTGGACATGCTTACATCACAAGCCAGGAGCGAAAAACTGGAGCGGGTAAATTTCTGCCTGGAGCGGGTAAAAGTAAGCAGTTCAAACCAGCTCTATCCCTCCGAACTCAGCGGGGGAATGAAAAAGAGGATTGCCATTGCACGAGCCATCGTGCTCAACCCGCGTTACCTGTTGTGTGATGAACCAAACTCCGGCCTCGATCCTGAAACCGGCATTGTAATCGATAAGCTGATCAGGGAGCTCACCCATGAGTTCAACATGACCACCATCGTGAACTCACATGATATGAATTCGGTGCTTGAAATAGGCGACAATGTGGTATTTATCTACCAGGGGTGTAAATGCTGGGAGGGAAGTGGCACAGAGGTCCTGAACACAGATAATGAGGCTCTGAACAACTTTGTATTTGCAACCAACTTTGCCAGGCAAATCAAAAAGGGATAAACCCCGACCCCTTACCAGACCAGGGGATAGTCCACCTTTTCCTTATATCCGAATGTCAGGTTGAGGCCAAACCAGAAGTTTATCGACCGCGCCTCCTCAGGCCAGAATGCTGCACTCAGTAGGTTATCTGAGATCAGGTAGAGGTTCACCGGACCGGCGTTGATGGAAAAGCCCCCTCCGATATTCTTGAAATAGGCGTTCATATAGGAGTAACTGAGTGTAAGGTTCAGAACCCGGCCCGTGGTAAAATTTGCCGATGCCGTCACCTGCTCAGACACTTTCCCGTTCAGAAAGTCAGTTCTGGAAAGCAATCCGAAGTTGATTTTCGGCGTCACAGACCAGGAAGCCCCCGCATAGAGTTTTGTATTAAGCCTCTTGCTGTATATGACTCCCGGAGTGAACTCGAGAAAATCTATAAGGCTGTCGGCCATCTGGTTAAAGGCACTGTCCAGGTGATCTCCTATGGAATAATCCTCCGAGAGATCGAAAGGATTGAGTTCAAAGCCAGTAAAATCATATCCTGTTGAGTAGTCGATCTGGTGAACTTCATCTTTCCACCGGATGTAACCCAGGTCAACCAGGCTCACGCAGATCTGCAGTGGATCAATGGGACGGTATTCAATTCCAAGATCTACTCCAAAGCCCAGGTTCTTTGCATTGAACATATACCTTGAAATGGAGGAAAAGTTTGGATTCTCAAGGTCGTCATTGATCACCACCTCATCTATCATTCCATCCTCGTCGTAGGTTACTTCTGCAAATGGCAGGGAGGCATTAAAGCGCATATCGGACTGGATGTTCCACGCTTCCTCGGAGGTGGTCACTGAAAGGTCCGAGTTGAGAGTGGAGAGGTTTCCTATTCCGAACAAAACCTTGGCCCTGGCTCCGATGGTGAGATTGTCCAAAATCTCCCCGGACCATCCCACAGAGATCTCATCAAAAGCCATCAGATCGGTTCCCACACCATCCAGTTCATACCTCTCCCCTTCAGGCGCCCCTGTGATCATCAGCCTGGCAAGATCGCCCGGGTAGTATAAGCTTCCATCCCAACGGGTAATTACATCCAGCGTAAAAAATCCGACTTCTGTTCTGAATCCAAATGAAATAAGGGAGGTTCCAAGGTCGGACGATACCACATTGACCGGTTTCAACTTGTTCAGAAATACTTCTTGACTAGCCCGGTTATACATGGAGGTTATCAGGGAATCCGGCTCTGTGGGGTGTTGATAGATCAAATCCTCCCAGGCCAGTGAGCTTGACGACAGTCCTGTCCTGATGGATGACAGAAAAGGAATTCCGATGTAGAGGTTGCCCTTTGGCTGATAAGCAGGATTTACGCGGTTCGCCTGTGGAACTCCGTGCATAAAATAGAGCGTGTTGTTTACCTGCGCCACTCCTGAGCTACCAAGGGAGAGGGAAAAAAACACAATAAGCAAACTCCGGCATAGAATCTTATAGCTTAGCTTCATCATTTTCAATTTTGGTCTCCGTTAGTAATTTTTGCTTTCGCTGACATGGATAGCTTATAGTCCAGGGAGTAAGATGCATATATCTTCACAAAGGGCTCTCCCTGTTTTAGGGGCTGCATTGTTCCCACTATCCGCATATAGGCTACGTCTTCCAGGATTCCGAGCTTTTCATCATCAAAAAACGAGCTGTTCTCATTCTCCGATGACTCCACGAGCTTTCCGTTGTTATCAATACTGGATGACTCCACCACGATTCCCTCCATATCGAAGACCGAATCAAGAACCACATGATTTTCATCCTCCAGGTAAACCTGCAAGCGGGTTTCTATGGCCAGCTCATTAACCGTACTCAGGTTTATCTGAAAGAAGATTACCATATCATCTTCCAATCCATTGTCAAAATTCACAGTTTCGTCCACTGAATAAATGGTATCGGCATAAACCAGATAATAGACAAGGCCCTCATCGTCTATCATTGAATAATCACCCGAATCGATGACCTCAGCCAGATCATCCATGTCGAAGGATCCGAATAAGAGGGGGGCCGCAAGGTCTGGTTCAAATTCCATCTCAGTTGAAAGACGGTTGAGGTCAAAATTGTCCTTCAAACAGGAGTTCATCAATAATAATCCTGCGATAAGGAGACTGATTCCTAATAAGAGTCGTTTCATGGCCTACTCAATTGAATAATTGTATAAAAAGTTGTTTGCACTGCCTACAATAAGGTTAAACCTGCTGTCTGATCCGGCAAAGTATCCAATGCTGAACCGTGTGGTTCCTTCAAGGGGGAAGCCCTCGTAGAGTGATCCGTCGGCATTGATCAGATAGATCCTCTTCCTTGACCGGTCTGTAATCCCGATCTTAGTATCCGCCGCAGAAAATTTATAGATTTCGGGCATCTCGCTGATGCGATCCCTGACCCTGTACGTAAACAGCCTGGTTCCATCCTGTTTGAGAACGCTCAATTCATCTCCTTCAGCAAAAATATAGTCAGGAACCCCGTCCTTATCCATGTCCTGCATCCTGAAGAAATGTTCCCCGGACATAAGCTGCTCAAGAAGGATTGAGACCGATCCGTCCTGGTAAACTCCAATCACACTACCCGAGGTATCGGTAGATATCCACCGGGGCCTCTCTTCCATGATATTCATATCAAGTGTAAATGGATTACCCTCCGAGAAGACCACCCGCTTCCCTGTCTTAATTCGCTCTTTCCCTCTGCGATCAAGGAAATATGCGCGGGTTTTATCCTTCACCAGTATGTAATCCCTATCCCCTATTCTGAAATGTTGCGGCGCAGCGGTAACTACCGATTCAGTTTTCCCGAATTTCCAGCCGGTCACAACGTTGCCTTCTATATCATAGAGATAAATCTTCCTGTCTACCCCGGGTATAAAGATCCGGTAATCCCTGCTCTTGTCATAGTCGAACAGGGCTAGCGGGGCCGTAGCCTCCGACCTGAGCGAAACTGGGTAACGCTCCACATAGTTCCCGTTCCTGTCGATCAGGTGCAGCTTCCCGGCAGTATTGAACATGTATTGCAGCTTTCCATTCTTATAAAAATCAACCTGGTGCATCCCTCCCAGCATTGGCCCTTCCAGTCTCTGCTCCCACAAAATTCGTCCTGTGCTGTTAATCAGATAGATTTTATTGGATGCATCCTGTATGAAAATCTCCTTCTCCCGTGTGTTGTGATTGACCACCAGGGCAGGCTTGGTAATGGCCGTGGAATCCATCAGGCTTTCCCATACTGTTAGCGCCTTCTCCCTGATCTGCGAGGTATATTTACCAGAGATGCTGTGATAGAACATCTCATCCTCCGAGCTGTACTGAACCACAACACCGGGAATCCTTCTGAGAAAAAGCTCCATGGCTTCGAGTTTTTCCGATGTTTCCCCGTTCAGGATCTCCCTCCGGTAGTCAAGGTAGGGGTAAGGCCTGAAGAAAAAAGTAACATTGCTCCGGTTGGAAAGGTAGTCCGACATCTCCTTAAAAACCGGGTCGCTTACAAAGGTCTTATGCAGGATGTTCTGATAGATCACCCTGGAGAGTACCCCCACAGATGGGCCAAAAAGGAGGTAATTCTCATAGATGGTGACGTAAGAGTTGAACAGGCGGTCGGGCAGCACCCCCTTCGGGTAGAACGTGGGCATCCTGTATATGGTAAAGCTGGTCTGATTATCCAGCTTGTATTGATGCCGGTATGATTTCATATCGAATGCATGCACCTGGAGGTACTGTTCAATCCAGTGCATAACCACCTCTGAGGCTTCACTCTGACTCCTGGTCTCAACCACGAAGATCTCCTCCCTTGGATGATTGGTCACACCCTCAATGGAGAACCATGCAAGTTCATCATCCATGATGGCCACAAGATCCTCCAGGGGATCAAATCCGTACTGCTTTTGCAATTTCTCCTTCTCCTGTCCGATTTTAGCCCATTTCCCAAGGCCAGACAGGTAGGCAACCATCTGTTCACCGAAGAGTTTCCTGTCGCTGACTCCCAGGTGAAGAAAGGATGAAGTCCCGGAAGGCATCATTTCATGGAGCTCCATTTTTACGGGCGACTGACTGGCGAAAGCGTCAAGGAGCAGGGTCTCCTCGGTATCCGCAACTGACATTCCATTCAGAATCAAGGCATCCTCCTTAATATCCAGGTCCAGTTCACCCCGGGAAGCAAGGCGGGAAATCCCCAGTAGCTTCGGCCAGCTCTCCTCTCCCAGGAAGGGATAGAACAACATATGTACGCGGGAGTAGTTGATATAAATATTGGCATGAACATATCTTCCTGCAGTTGCTCGGAGCTTCTCCAACTCTTTATCCAAAGGATCGACACCGGCATGGATGGTCCTCACCGACTGCTCCACCAGCATAGAAGAGGGTCCGGCGAGGCAGATTCCGTTTACACAGGCAAAGGTGAATTTTCCCGGGATGGCTTCAGGATTTCCGGAAACATCAAAGAGGGTTTCGGATTCATACTTCCGCTCATTCACGATGGACTCTTCTCCCAGTAATCCAAGCACAATCTGCTCAAACTCATGATCGTTGTGATAACCAACATAGGGAATATAGACAAGTGGCGTAAGCTGATCCTTCCCCTGGAGGTGCAGAGATACACTCAAGCCCTCCTTCAACAGAAGGTCCCGGAGAGTTTCGCTGGAACCGGTATGGGTCAGGATTATCCGGACTATGGAGTCAAGGCCGTTCCTGCCGGTTGTATTGACAAAATCGACCCAGATACGACTTCCGGGCAAAAACTTCTCTGCCACATACTCGTAATCAATCTCCTCAATAAAAACAAGAGCATCATCAGGCACAGCCTGCAGAACCTCAATGGGTGTGATTTTATTCATCTTTTTCAGAAAGATAATCCCCACCAGGCCCAGGCATACCACGGCAAATAGCCCTACATACAGAAACCTTTTTATCATATACGGCCGGTTTAGATCAAAAATAGGCATTTCACACGCAGGTTTAGGGGAAAATTACCAACACAGGTTACTCAGGAGAATTGATAGAATCGTAAAGTGTGAACAATGGTATAATTTTTGCATATAATTGCGTGTTTTTCAGGTCATGGCATATCGTATAGGTTTTATTTTAAGCACCTTCTTTTTATTCATCTCCCTGGAAGCCCAGCAGATCAGCGTCCTCAGCGCTTCTAACCACGCTCCCATCGAAAATGTAGCTGTATTCAGCAGCAGCCGGGAGAGCTCTGCCATAACCGACACAATTGGTATAGTTGATCTTTCCATTTTCACCTCTGGTGATACAGTTATCTTCCAGCATCCCTCATACGTCACATCCACCATCTCAATGGAAATGCTGAAGGGGATAAAACTTGTGGAGCTGGTCAGGAAAAATGTTCTGATTGATGAATTCGTCATATCCGCCTCCAAATACAGGGAAAGCAAACTGATGATCCCGTACATGGTGGATGTTCTGGAGGAGTCCATGCTCAGGGAGAGTACCGGCCTGACAGCTGCGGAGATCCTGGAGGGCACCGGGAACATCATGGTTCAGAAGACCCAGGGGGGCGGAGGGAGCCCTGTACTCAGGGGATTCGAAGCCAATAAAATCCTCCTCGTGGTTGACGGGGTCAGGCTCAATAACGCCATCTACCGGAACGGGCACCTGCAGAATTCCATCACCATTGACCACTCCATTCTCGAACGGACCGAAGTGATTTTCGGGCCCACCTCCATCATATACGGAAGTGATGCCCTGGGTGGAGTCATTCATTACTATACGAAAGATCCGGAGGTGGCTGTGGGAAGGCCCACGCTGGTAAAGGCCAATGCCTATACGAAGTTTACCTCAGCAAACACCGGATTCACGGGTCACCTCGATTTTTCAGCCGGGAGGAAAAGATGGGCCTCTCTCACAAGTGTTACATATAAGAACATCGGAGATATCCGGATGGGTTCATACAGGAATCCCACCCTGGGGGAGTGGGGAAAGGTGATGCACTATGTGGACCAGGTGGACGGGATGGATTCAACTCTTGCCAATCCAAATCCGCTGGAGCAGAAACATACAGGATACAGTCAGATCGATCTTCTGCAAAAAATACGATATACTCCATCGAAGTATGTGGACTGGATACTGAACCTGCAATACTCCACCTCATCGGATATAGACCGGCTCGACAAGCTGAACGACTATAACAGCGATAACCTGAAGTATGCCTCCTATTACTACGGACCACAAAACAGGCTCCTGACCTCCCTGAAAAATGTTCTGAAAAAAGACAATCCACTCTTTACAAATATGACCAACATCATTGCCTTCCAGAGAGTAGATGAGGACCGGTATTCGAGAAAGTTCAGGTCTGATGAGTTGCTCACCCAAATGGAAGGAGTTAATGTGTTCAGTCTCAATACGGATCTCCTTAAAGTCTGGGGGCCCAGCCACAAATTGAACTATGGACTGGAGCTGAACCACAACCGGGTTGACTCGGAGGCGTGGTACGAGAACATTATAAGTGGAGCGCAGAACGCGACACAAACCAGGTACCCCGAGGGGGGCAGCGAAACCTGGAATGCATCTGCCTACGCCAGTTATAAATGGATCATTGGTGAAAAAGGAGTACTTAACGGTGGTGCCAGGTACAGCAGGGCTGGCCTCTCATCGGAATTTACAGCAGGCATATTGCCCTATGAGTACATTGAGATCAATAACGGCGCTTTCACCGGAAGCCTGGGATTCATCTATACTCCCTCCGACAATTGGCAGATCAATACCATTCTCTCCTCGGGTTTCAGGAACCCCAACGTGGATGATTTTGGAAAGGTTAGAGCCAAGGATGATTATATTACCATACCCAATGAAACCCTGTCGCCTGAATACTCCTACAATGCAGAAATAGGCATCAGCAGGATTGTTGAGGGGTATATGAAAATCGAACTGGTGGGCTACTACACATACCTGAAGGATGCCATTGTCCGGACAGCCTACCAGCTCAAAGGGGAGGATTCCCTGGACTATGATGGGGATTTCTACAGGGTTACCGCAAACTACAATGCTGCCCGGGGGATCATCTATGGCGGATCCCTGCGTTTTACTTCAACCCTGAACCGGAACATTACCCTGAACGGCACCCTGAACTATACCCACGGGCACAATATCTCGGATGATGTCCCTCTGGGACATATTCCACCTATTTTTGGCCGCACCAACATTACTTACCGGCGCGACCGGTTTTTCCTGGATATCTATGCAGTGTACCAGGGCTGGAAACGCGTAGAAGATTTCTCCCCCTATGGTGAAGATAATGATGGAGAGGCCATGGCCTACGGCTTTCCGTCATGGTGGACCCTCAACCTGAAAACCGGATTTAACCTTGGTCAGCACCTCGACCTGATGATAGCGGTGGAAAACCTTTTCGACACCTTCTACAAATCACACGCCGCGGGTATCAGCGCCCCCGGAAGAAACTTTATCCTGATGGCCAGATTTAGCATCTAATTGTTATCTTTCATTCCTGTGACCAACATTGAGCCCCATATCGAAGATGGCTGGAAAAATCTCCTGTGGGAGGAGTTTCAGTCACCCTGGTTCAGTGAATTGAAGGAGTTCCTGGTGCAGGAAACCTCATCGCGGACCATCTACCCGCGCGGCCAACTGATACTCAATGCTTTTCAGCACACTCCATTTGACAATGTGAAGGTGGTGATCCTGGGACAGGACCCCTATCACGGCGCTGGACAGGCACATGGACTCTGCTTTTCTGTTCCCCCCGGTATTAAATCGCCCCCCTCTCTGGTCAACATCTTCAAGGAACTCCATGCAGACCTGGGAATTCCGGTTCCGGCCCATGGGAATCTTGAAAGCTGGGCCGACCAGGGAGTGCTTCTGCTGAATGCCTCACTGACTGTGAGGGCAGGAGAGGCAGGATCACACCAGAACCGGGGATGGGAAACATTCACCAATGCAGTAATTGACAAAATCTCCCAACAGAAAAGCAATGTGGTATTCCTTCTCTGGGGGAAGTATGCCCAGGCCAAGGAGGCCCTGGTGGATGGAGATAAGCACCTGGTACTGAAAGCCGCACACCCCTCCCCCTTCTCTGCCTACAACGGTTTTTTCGGGTGCCGGCACTTCTCAAAAACCAACACTTTCCTGGAACAGAAGGGGATTGAGCCGGTTAACTGGTCCCTCTAGCTAATCTTATCCTTCCGTTTTCACCTTTGGCACGCTATTTGTGAGTAATAGAGTGACAGTTCATCCATCATATTCCCTGAACATCAGGGCAGGTCCGTCTCTCACAGGCGGACTTTTATTTTTTATAGGATCTTGTTCTCACTAATTTTCCTAAATTGTGTATGTATTTATTCCTTCCGTTTTACCCGGACTGGCCCAACCAGATCTACCCGCTTCCCCAACCGGATATCAGGTTCGGATTTGAGTTCTGATCTCTTTTGCCTGATCAATCCAATACCTAATCTGACAGAATTTTCTATTCTATCGGCATGGACTCCGTCAGGTAGGTTTTCGATAAAACCCTTTTCCCCACTTTGCAGAGAGCCCAGGGAGCATATATGCCCAATGTAACGATGCAAATAAGAGTCTGGCCCCAAATAAATACAAAATCATCATTCACCTCCAGATCATAGCCAAAAGTCTTGTAGGATCCTTCCTTTACTACTATAGTTCTTTCTGCAAAATGCGCATAAAGTCGCAGGTACATTACGGGGAAATAGATACCAAGCGTGATGATGGTCAGACCAAGCTCCCTGAGAATTATCGGACCGGATTCAGTGAAACGAGTATTCAAATAGATATGCTGATCCCTGTGCTGAAAGTTTATGATCCACACCCAGGCCAAATACATATACGGAACCAGCACAATCATTGTTAGGGCCTGGTTTATAATAAAAAACCAGGGGCTTTCAATCAGTTGCAGGGGCAGTTGAACGGTAAGCATTGTCAGCACGATGATCGGCAGATACAGGCTCAAAACTACTATCACAAAGAGCCTCCCGGCACTGCCATGGAACTGGAAAGCTTCACCATCAAGCCGGCTGCTCCCTGCAAAAAATTTCAGAATGTCTCTCACAAACCAGGCCAGGTAGATAGTCATCGACAGGATACTCAACAGGAAACCAGGGAGGGTTGTATTTAAATAAGAGGAAAAGGAAGATGAAAATTCCAATTTTTTCTCTCCAAACCGGATGTGCTCGACAAAAATTCTGGTGAAGTAAAAATATATTCCCAGGGCGAATAGAAACACCAGAAACATCACTAACAATATCCTGCCCGGATGATCCATATCAAGTGTCCCGGTGCTTACACGATAGCTATACCATCCGTAAGGAATCAGGACCAGTACATAGAAAAGAAGCCAGATATTCAGGAATTTTTTTGGCTGAAGCGTGAAATCAAAATATGTCTTCATTAAGTGATTGAGTAAGTTAGAAGGATTTGTACCCCAGGATCTCACGCACGTCGCGGACTGTCTTTGAGGCGCTTTCGCGGGCCTTCTCAGCTCCCATCTTCACTACTTTTTGCAGGTAGGCATCATCGTTGTATATTTCGTTGATGCGCTCCCGGATGGGTGTGGTGAAGGTGATGATGTCCTCGGCCAGTTGCTTCTTCAGATCCCCATAGCGGATGGTACAGTCGTTGTAGCTGTTTCGGAAATGCTCAACCGCATCAGGAGTGGAGAGCAGTTTCAGCAGGTAGAAGAGGTTGGCCACCGGTTCGGGCATGGTTGAGTTGGGTTCCGTTGGTCCGGCATCGGTCACCGCACGCATCACTTTTTTGCGGATATCCTTTGGATCGTCGGCAAGGTAAAGACCATTTCCCTCACTTTTTCCCATTTTTCCAGTTCCGTCCAGTCCCGGCACCTTGATCAGCTCTTCCCCGAAATTGTAGGGATCGGGCAGGGTAAAGTACTCTACTCCGTACATATGGTTGAAGCGCCTGGCAAATTTCCGGGCCATCTCCAGGTTCTGCTCCTGGTCTTTTCCAACAGGTACCTTATCGGCATTGTGGATAATAATATCGGCACACATCAGTACCGGGTAGGTGAGCAAACCTGCGTTTACATTCTCGGGTTGCTTTCTGATCTTCTCCTTGAAAGTGGTGGTGCGTTCCAGCTCTCCCACGTAGGCATTCATATTGAGCAGCAGGTAGAGCTCGGAAATCTCAGGCACATCACTCTGAACATAGAGGGTTGCCACTTCGGGATCAAGCCCGGTTGCAAGGTATTCTGACAATACCTTCCTGATGTTATCGTGCAGATTTTCCGGCTTCGGATGAGTGGTCAGTGCATGGTAATCGGCCACAAAAAAGAAACACTTGTTCTCCTGCTGCATCTTCACAAAATTCTTTACCGCTCCGAAATAGTTGCCCAGGTGAAGGTTTCCGGTCGATCTGATCCCACTTAATACTGTATCCATTGGTTCTGCTGCTATCTTTAACGTTGGTGCAAAACTATAAAATGTTATTGAAAAAACGTACTTTTGCACGGATGACAACCACCCGCCAGTACAAAGTATCCAGGCTTTTGCAAAAAGAGCTTGGTGATTATTTCCAGAAACACGGTTCGGAGATGACCGGTGGCAAGATGGTTTCGGTCACAGTCGTGCGAATCAGCCCCGATCTCGGGGTTGCCAGAGTCTACCTCAGCATCTTCCCCAGCCAGGAGATGGAAGAATCTGTCAAATCCATTTCGGAGAAGGCTCTTATGGTGAGGAGTGAGATGGGCAAACGACTGAGGAACCAGCTAAGGCACATCCCCGAATTTGCATTCTTTCCCGATGATTCCCTCGATTACATCGATAACATCGAGAACCTATTAAATGATTGATAATGAAGTATGATCCCATAAAGCGCAGTCTTGGCAGCGTTTTCAATACTACCCCCTTTCTCCGTATTTTCTTTTACCGCCTGCTGGATCTGCTGTTGCTACGTTCCTGGCACATCCGCAGGGAACTCAGGGCATTGAAGCATGAAGGATTCCAGCCAAAGCACATGGCCGATGCGGGCTCCGGATTCGGACAGTATGTCCACTATCTCTCACGGAACTATCCCGGGGCGAAAATTTCCGGACTCGATATCAAACAGGAGCAGGTGGATGACTGCAACCAGTTCTTCACAAAGCTGGGGAAACAGGAGCAAGTGAAATTTGAGTATGCCGACCTGACCCAAATGGACATTAAAGAGGCATTTGACCTGGTCCTTTCGGTGGATGTAATGGAGCACATTGAAGATGACAGGGGCGTAATGAAACACATTTACCAGGCACTTAAGCCGGGTGGTTATCTCTTCATTTCCACTCCTTCCGACCAGGGTGGATCGGATGTACATCACGAACATAACGAATCCTTTATTGACGAGCATGTAAGAGATGGGTATGGAGTGGCGGAGATTAAGGAGAAACTGACGGGAGCAGGGTTCAGCGACATTCAAGTCCGCTACTCATACGGGAAGCCCGGAAAAATTTCCTGGAAACTCTCCATGAAGTATCCCATACTCCTGGCCAATATCAGCAAGCTTTTCCTCTTGTTGCTCCCCTTCTATTACATGCTGGTTTATCCCTTCTGTTATATCCTGAACCATTTTGATGCCAGTGGGAACCATCCAACGGGAACCGGGCTTATCGTGAAATGTAAGAAGTGAACCTCTCCTTTTATATAGCCAGGCGCTACCTGCTGGGAAAAAAATCTCAGAATGCCATCAATATCATCTCAAGCATCTCTATGTTCGGGGTTACCGTGGGTACCATGGCCCTGGTCATTGTACTATCGGTATTTAACGGATTCGATTCGGTGGTCAAATCGCTCTTCAGCACCTTTGATCCCGATATCAAGATCTCGGTAGTAGAGGGAAAAACCTTTGCGCCCGGTGATCTTACTGGAAAGATCAGGGCGGTTCCCGGTGTGGAGGCCGTATCTGAAGTGCTGGAGGAGAATGTCCTCTTGCTCTATGGCGACAAGCAACACATCGCCACCATTAAGGGTGTGGACGAAGCGTACAGGGATGTAAGCGGAATCGATTCGATGATCTATGAGGGTTCCATGAAACTTACTGAAAACAACAGGGCGTATGCTTTGGTGGGACAGGGCGTGGCCTACAGCCTCAGGATCGGGCTGGGCTTTATCAACCCGCTCTTTGTATACACCATCGACAGGAAGGCTCGCATCAATATGGCACAGCCTGAGGAGTCGATCCGCAGGGATTTTATATATCCTTCCGGGATTTTTTCCATCGAACAGGACTTCGATTCAAGGTATGTAATTGTCCCCATCGAATTTACACGCGAACTGCTCTCCTATGAGAAGGAAATCTCCTTCCTTGAAGTGAAGCTTGACCCCAGGCTCCAGCCCGGGGAGGTTCAGGAGGAGATTGTGGCTCTGACCGGAGAGGGTTTCAATGTAAAAAACCGGGAGCAGCAAAATGCACTCTTTTACAGGGTAATGAAAACCGAAAAATGGGCTATCTTCCTGATTCTCACATTTATCCTTATCATAGCTTCCTTCAACATCATCGGATCACTGAGTATGCTGATTATCGATAAAAAGAGAGACATCCTCACACTCAGGAACATGGGGGCTGCAAACCGGCTCATAGAAAGAATTTTCCTGGTGGAGGGGTGGCTGATCTCCATTACCGGAAGTGTTCTGGGACTTGCCCTGGGTACCGGGATCAGCTGGATACAGCAGCGATTCGGTGTCATCAAACTGGCGGGCAGTGGCTCCTTCGTAATCGATGCTTATCCTGTTAAAATCGAGGGTGTTGATATCCTCCTTATCTGGCTGACTGTCATCATGATAGGCTTAATCGCAGCCAGGTATCCTGTCAGGCAAATTTCCAAAAAATACCTGAACCATGCAGAGCAAGCCTCATTTGTTTAAAACTTTTATCCCTATATTACGTATAAACTATAATTTTATCAATGCAACCATTGACAGGTTCTAACTGTTTATAAGTTAACCCGGTTACATCTCAATGAAAATATCCAGAATCTCATTAAAGATCATCCTTATTTGTCTCACTGCACTGAGCGTGGTGAATGCTCAGGGTGCGGATGTGACTGTAACCGATGTATCCTCCATCGGTACAAGCTGTAGCAATAGCTCGGACGGATCAATTACTGTGACTGTATCGGGAGGGGTAGGCCAGTATACCTACCTGCTGGTAAAAAGTGGCCTACCGGTGGAGATCGCCGGTCCCACCAGCTCGAACACCTTTACTTTCATCAATCATGAACAATACCCTGCCTATCAGATTCTCATTTCCGATGAGGACATAAACACCCTTGACGGTTTTACTTATGCTGCCATCGGAGGACCCGATCCCATTGCCATCACATCAGCCATTCCCGTTGATATTACCTGTAACAATGCAAACAACGGAACCATTGAGGTGATAGCTACCGGTGAAGACGGAAACTTCATTTTCACACTTACCGGGCCTGATAATCAGACCAATAATTCAGGGATGTTTGCAGGACTTCCCCAGGGAGACTACACTGTCGAGGTTTCTCACGACGGGCCCTGTACTTCAACCGCTGTTTCGCCGGTACTAACCATCAACAATCCGACTCCCATCAGCATTAACACTGATTTGCTAAGCCATATTTCCTGCTTTGGAGACAATACCGGATCCATTTCCATTACTCCCTCAGGAGGTACTCCCGGAGGGGCGGGTACGGGGTATACCTATGCATGGACCGGACCCAACGGATTCACATCCAGCGCTGAAGACATCACCAGTCTTTTTGCTGGTGACTATTTCGTCACTGTATTTGACGGGAACTTGTGTTCGTCGAATGCTGGTCCGATCACTATCAATGAACCCTCCGAGCTAACTGCTGTCCTTTCCGGCATCACCCCGGCAACCTGCTTTGGTGACAATGACGGAACAGTAACCATAATCCCGGGTGGTGGCGTGGGTGGCTATACCTTCTCCTGGGAAGGACAGGTCTCCGGACTGATCTCCACCGCAATGAACCCTGTTAACCTGGTGGCAGACACCTACGATCTCACCCTGTCCGATGGCAACGGATGTTCAAAGACCTTCACCGATTTTGCCATCATCACAGAACCCGATGTACTCGATGCCAGCGTGGTCACCACCATTGATGTA
>JAAEOI010000394.1 GCA_024244665.1 Bacteroidota bacterium
ATGCCCCGGGGAATCCTTCCGGTTAAACACAGTTCTAGTCCTAAAATTGGTTCGGGCAGACTTGTTTACACAGACCCGGATGATTTTGTGGAATTGATAAAATTTCTTGAGGAAAGGTACTTTTCAAGATCAAATTACTTACGCATAGATGGTATGCCCCTGTTTTCCATCTTTGACAGCACCTTTTTTCTCCGGCAGTTGGGGCCAAGTCTGGCGTCTCTGGCAATCTATAAAGCTAAAGACTATCTTATTAAGAAAGGATATTCAGGCCTTCATCTGATGGCCATTAATCCGGCACCTTCCATGATTGCTGAGTTCAAGAGGTCCGGATTTGACAGCATAAGCCACTACGTCTGGCTACCTGACTGGAAGGGTGAATACCGACAGGATTATGGTAAACTGGTCAAAAAGCGAAGCAGAGAATGGGATGGTTTTGCTGATAAGTCGGGGCTTACTTACTTTCCATCTGTATCTCCGGGATGGGACGCTACACCACGGGCTGCCACAAACGGTTATCACAAACAGGAGCGTTATCCCTGGTGGCCTGTTGTTGTAAATGAGGATCCCGCACTCTTTTCCGATTTTCTTGACAGGCAATCCGTTATACAAGAAAATTTAACAAACCCCAACTATCCTTCATAGCGTCGTGGAACGAGTGGAGTGAAGGCCATTATCTGGAACCGGACGAACGCTTCGGTACTGCGTGGCTCGAGGCAGTCAGGAAGGAGAAACAGCATGCCGTCTGATTGGGCGTTTGTATCCGTAGACATGGAACTCACCAACCGGTGTAGTACCGACTGCCTCATGTGTCCTCGCGAATCTATAACAAGACCTGAAGGATTGATGTCAGAATGTGTATTCAAGGCAGTCTCGGAGAAGCTTATCGGTGAAGGAAGCCTTATTACATTTTCTGGCATGGGTGATCCGCTATCACACCCGAATGTATTTGAGTGGATTTACGGGATCCGCAGGAAAGGTGGTGATGTGGGGATAGTGATAAATCCTGCATCATTAAATAAGGAAATTTCCCAAAAGCTTGTTGAGTCCAGTCCCAATTCTATCACACTCTCCTTTCCAAGCTTACGAAAGAGTGTCTTTGAGAAGTTATGCTCAAAGGTATCTTATGATGATGCGTTTAAACGGACTCTGGAATTAATAGATCTTGCCAGAGGAAATGTAGGTTTAAGGGTGACCGGTATAATTACTGACATCAACACTGGAGAACAGGAAGAATATGTCAGTTTCTGGAAGGAGCGGGGTGTAGGCTCCAGTATGACGGTATGTCACGGACGGGGTGGAAATCTAAGGGCGCCTGGGGTATATGAACCACAATCCATTGGGCTCGAATCCGGAATATGCAGCCTCTTTCAGTTTCATACCTTTGTAACATGGGAAGGGGAGGTGCTGGCATGCTGCCATGACCTAACCGGTGCTACACGAATCGGGAGTCTGGTAAATG
>JAAEOI010000395.1 GCA_024244665.1 Bacteroidota bacterium
GCTGCCTGGTGGTTTAGAATGCTCGCTGTTGTTTTTGTCGTGGCCCTGTTTATAACTGGCAATGAGCTGCGTGTCAAGAGCCTCAGACAGCGCAGCCGGACGCTTGAACAACAGGTGGCTGAACGAACCAGTGAGTTGCAGCATGCCAGAGAACAAGCCGAAATCGCCAATCGGGCAAAGAGCGAGTTTTTAGCAAACATGAGCCATGAAATCCGGACGCCACTCAATGCTGTTTTGGGTTTTTCAGAAGTATTATTTCTCAATGAAGAGGATGCTGAGAAAAAAGGTTACCTGCAATCAATTCAATCCAGCGGAAAATCACTCTTAAGTCTTATAAATGATGTTCTTGATCTTTCCAAGATAGAAGCCGGTAAATTAGAACTAACTTATTCAGCTGTTTCCATACAAAACCTGTTCCAGGAAATGAGCGCAATCTTCAGACACAGAATAATCGACAAGGGAATATATTTGAAAGTACAGGTGAATTCCAACCTGCCAAAATCCCTGCTACTTGATGAAACAAGATTACGCCAGATAATTATTACTCCTTAAAAACATTCCCAGGCTATGAAAAAGCTGTTTTTTGTTATTGCCCTTGTTCTCTTAGGTCATTCGGTTTCAGGCCAGGAAATGAAGCAAAATCAACCTGTCGATTATGTGGATCCTTTGATGGGCACCACTTTTGCACGGTGGATGCTTTTCCCGGGTGTGAGCACTCCCTTCGGGATGGTAAAGCTGAGCCCGGATAATCAGCGCAAGGGCTGGAAAGCCGGATATGAATATAAAATTGACAATATCTCAGGATTCAGCCACCTGCACTCCTGGACCATGGGCGGGCTTCTGACCATGCCTGCAGTGGGAGAGTTGAAGATCAATCCGGGACTGGAATATGAGCCGGACCAGGGTTACCGCTCCAGGTTCAGTCATGAACGAGAGACCGCACAGCCGGGATATTACTCGGTATTCCTGGACGATTATGGGATAGAGGCCGAATTAACTTCCACCACACGTGCGGGCTTTCAGCGCTACACCTTTCCAAAATCGGAAGATGCCAGGATACTGGTGGACCTTCAAATCCCCACCGAATACGGTTTTGAGATTTTTGAGGCCAGGATATCCAGGGTAAGTGACAGGGAAATCGAGGGCTTTACTCGTCAGCAAAGCCAGCGGGGTGGGCATTTCAATGAATTCAAGCTCCATTTTGTCATGCGTTTCAGCACAGCTTTTGATTCTTTTAACGGGTGGGTGAGAGAGGAGATATTCAGGGATACCTCTGAGATCGTTGTGCTATTTGGTGACCATGACATCGGGGCTTTCCTGGAATTTGACACTGAAGAGGGGGAAGAGATCCTGGTTCAGTCAGGAATCTCCCTGGTCAGTATTGAACAGGCCAGGCTTAACCTGGAAGCGGAAATGGATCCATACGCATGGGATTTTAATGCCGTTCATGAAGCAGGCAGGAAAGAGTGGAATGAACTCCTGGGCAGCATTGAAGTGGAAGGGGGGAGCGAGAGGGACCTGAAGAAGTTCTATACCAACATGTACCGCTCCTATGCAAGCCGGACCATCTGGAGCGATGTGAACGGAAAGTATGTCGACATGTATGAAAAGGTACAGCAGCTGGAAGATCCAGCTTCCCCGGTCTATGGGTGCGACGCTTTCTGGAACACCTTCTGGAACCTGAACCAGCTGTGGACACTGTCCCAGCCCCATATTGCCAACAAATGGGTAAGATCCCTGCTGGAGATCTATGATAAGGGAGGCTGGCTGCCCAAGGGACCAACCGGGATCGAGTATTCCAGCATCATGGTTGCGTCACATGAAATCCCCCTGATCGTCAGTGCCTACCAGAAAGGGATCCGCAACTATGATGTTCAAAAGGCGTATGAGGCGATCAGGCATTGTCAGCTTACCCCTGGTATCCTACATGAGGGGGGAGGTCGGGTTGGCAACAGGAACCTGGCTTCATACATGGAGCTGGGATTCGTTCCCACCGAAAAGGGTCCTGTATCCAGCACCCTTGAATATGCCTATGATGACTGGGCAGTAGGACAGATGGCTAAAGCTTTAGGGAACGAATCGGACTATAAGACCTTTACAAAACGGTCGTTCAACTATCAAAATGTATTCTATCCCGAAAAGGGCTACGTGTGGATGAAAAAAAGCGATGGGAGCTGGGAGGAAGATTTCACTCCCTACGGGCACTCGGTGTTCTTTGGCCCGGGCTTTGTCGAGGGTAACGCCTGGCAGTATACCTACTTTGTACCCCACGACCTGGCCGGGCTGATTGAGCTTCTGGGCAAGGATGAATTCAATGTACGCCTGGAGAAGGGTTTTGAGAAGTCCCTTCCACACAGGTTTAACTCGGAACACCTGCATGAAAACGGTTTAATCGGAGTGGGCATTCTGCCCATCAACCATGGGAACCAGCCCAATATGCAGGCTGCCTACCTTTTCAATTATTCAGGCAAACCCTGGCTTACCCAGAAGTGGACACGGGAGATTATGGATGGTTTCTATGGTGACGATATTCATGCCTGGCCCGGTGATGAGGACCAGGGACAGATGGGAGCCTGGTATGTGATGAGTGCCATGGGACTATTTGAAATGGACGGAGGGGCTTCAGTAAAACCTTTCTACGAGATCGGCAGCCCTATCTTTTCCAGGATCACAATTCACCTGGATGAGGAGTATTACCCGGGAGGTACATTTGTCATTGAGGCAAAGAATGTTTCAGGGGGAAACAGATACATTCAGTCTGCAAAACTTGACGGGAAAAAGCTGACGAGGCCCTGGTTCTATCATTCCGAACTGGTCGACGGCGGAAGCCTGGTGCTGGAGATGGGGCCTGAACCCAACGTGAACTGGGGAAGCGCTCCGGAGGATGCTCCGCCTTCCCTGAGCAGAAGCCTGAGCCAGGAAGAGATCCAAAAGATCAAAAGCTACGATAAGTTCAAGGAAGATATGGAGCTATGGAATATGGGTATGAGGGCCTACTATTATCACAAGAAAGAGCATTTTGAAAGCCTTCCCGATACGGAGAATGAAATTATATTTCTTGGTAACAGCATCACGGACAATTGTGAATGGTCGGAACTGTTCGGGAATCCCTCGATAAAGAACCGGGGCATTGGAGGGGATGATACGGACGGAGTACTTGAACGGCTGGATGAAGTGACTTCATCTCAACCATCTAAGATCTTCATTTTGATCGGTACCAATGACCTTGCTTACGGGAAACCGGCTGCCCATGTCCTGGAGAATATTGAAGTAATGCTTGACCGGATCGGGTCAACGTCGCCCGGGACCAGGGTGTATATACAAAGCATCCTGCCGGTGGATGATGCGGTGCATTACACAAGAAAGAACACTGATATCATGCAGATCAACTCGGAATTGAAGAGCCTGGCCGGCAGCAGGGGCTGTGTCTTCATTGATCTTCATTCAGAATTTTTAAACGAGGATGGCATACTTGATAAGAAGTACAGCATAGACGGACTTCATCTGAACGGGAAAGGATACCTCCACTGGAGAGATCTGATTATACATCATATCAATGAATAGAATACCGGAGAAACTGCTGCTGATCTTTTTCTTTATGCTGCTCTTTTGCAGCACCTATGCAAGAGTATTACCCTTTGTGAAACATTATGAGACAGGGGATACTGTGTTCCGCACGGAGGGTTTTTCAATCCTGGATTTTGCCCCCGGACTGAAGCATGAAGCCGGGTACCTGGAGAAGGCTCTGGAAGAGAGGAAATTCAGTATTCATCCAGGAGGATTGGCTGTCAGGCTGGAGCTGTCAGACCCGGGATTGCCGGAGATTCATTCTGATTATCATGAAAGTATTAAAAGTCAGGGATATCATTTACAGGTGTCAGGGGAGGAAATCCTTATTCAGTCTCTAACTCCCCGGGGAATATTTTATGCCATCAGGACTTTGCTGCAACTGATCGGGCCCAAGGGGGAACTCCCGGAAGTGAATATTCTGGACTGGCCCGATTTCTCCATGCGGATGATCATGACCGATCCTGCCAGGCAGAATGAGAATTTCAGCTATTATAAAAGGATGATCCGTTTTTGCGGGGAGAACAAGATCAATTATATCCAGGTTCACCTTACCGATCACCAGACTTCCACCCTCTATCACAAAGATTACTCTGAGCTAATGCACAGGCATGCATGGACAGAAGGGGATATATCCGACCTGGTCGCCTATGCTGAAAAATATCATGTAACGCTGTTGCCTGAGATCGAATCCTTCGGACATTCCAGGATGTTCATCAGGCTAAGGGATGCAACTGACTATCTGCACCAGACAGAGATGATGGAGACTGTGGGCTGGACCATTATCGATATTCCCGGATATACAAGTGTTTTATGCCCGGCCAGTGATCAGGCCCTTCATTATCTCGGTGAGATGTATCAAAAGGCTGTTCCGTTTGGAAGTGAAAGCATCCATATCGGGTTTGACGAGGTGGATATGTCTAACTGCCCTCGGTGCAATGAGAAATTCGGGAATCCCTCTCAGACTCAGTTATTTCAGCATCACCTGTTGCAATGCCTGGATATAGCCGGCGATCACTATTCCAGTGTGGGTATTTGGGGAGATATGCTTGTAAAGAATCCCGCTATACTTGCAGAGCTACCCAGGGATAAGATCATGGTCTATGACTGGAATTATAATCCTGAGGTGGATCCGGCTTCCGTGAAACTATTCAGGGATGAGGGATTTGAGGTCATTGCCTGTCCCTCTCTGATGTGCTGGCCCTATATTTTATTGCCATCGGAAAATAATTACCGGAATATCCGCAGTTTTATGGATCTGGCAAGGGAGTATGACCTGGCCGGAGTCAATACAACAATCTGGTTACCACAACGCTACGTGTCCGATGGTCTGTGGCCGGGAATCTCCTATGCTGCAAGCCAGAGCTGGGGAGGAAGCCGGTGGGATGAAGCCATTTTTCATAAAAGATTTTTCCAGAACTTTTTTGGTTCTGAGGAGGGTGTGATCTACAGAGATGTATGGGATAGGCTGATCAGGAACATCCCTGCCCAGGACCTTTTTTCTGCCGGCAGCTGGAACGATAAGGAGGGGCTTGCAGAGGCTGTGGATATTGTTCAAAAAAGAGGGGTGGATCTGGGCTTGAAAAGGGATGAGATGAAAAGGATTGCAGAGGATCTTTCAAGCCTGGGCCCCAGGGTAACTCGGCACAGGACTGAATGGCATGCTCTTGAAACTGTTGCTGCTATCCAGGATTACCTGCTGGAACATCTTTTGTCCGCAACAAGGGTCAAAAAGGGTGATCAATGGAACCTGGAGCTGATCAGGGAGCTGGATTTAAGGTGCATTGAACTCATGTCTGAAATTGAGAGGGACTGGGACAGGAATCGCTATCCTGATGATGTGAATAAGAAGGGGATATACCAGGAAGGAGAACACCTCCTGCATATGTTCAGGATCATGCACCAGTTTCATACTGAAATCCTGCAGGAGTCCTCAATCTGATCTCTTCACCGAGCTGTTCACTATTTTCTCAAACTCTTAAAATACGTCAAATATAAGCTGGTCTTTCACTGTTTTCATTGGCATTGGTAGTTATTAATGTAAACCAACTATGTTGTATATTTATGAGATAAGTGCGTTTCCCAAGGTGAAATTAAGTAATCTATACAATGTATAATACTGCTTTGTTTTTTTTACTCCTCTTCCTTTCTTTTTCCTGCCTGAAACTGGAAAAAAAGGGACTGAATGAGGAAACTATGGCTTCCATGGGAGGCAAGATCAAACAGGCATATGTTGAAGCTGCTGAGGAGCTGGGATCACAACTTTCATCTGATTCCACAAATGTGGAAGCGCTGATCGGCCTGGCTGATACAAAAATTATCCTCTACATTTTCGGATTCTCATCCCGCCAGGAAACAATTCCGGATGCCACTGAAGCATACATCCGGGCCAGAGAGTTGGATAGTATCAGTTCCGGGATTAAGCTTCTTGAAGGTATGCTGAGCCTGCTGGACTGGAGATGGAAGGATGCTGAAGATGCTTTACGGACTGCCATATCTATTGATCCTCAAAACCTTAATGCAAGACACTGGTACTCTTTGTACCTGTCAGCCATGGGCCATTTTGACCAGGCCATGGCCCAATCAGATACCATAGCCACCAAGGACCCGGAAGGCAATTACCTGATCGGGCGGGGATCGCTATTGTACTTTGCCCGCAGGAATGAGGAGATGAAAGATCTGATGATCAAGGTAGTATCCATGGATACCTCGGTGGCATGGGGCTATGACTGGCTGGGTATGGCCTACATTGAGCTGGAGGAATATGAGAATTCAGTCAGCACATATTACAAGGCATTTGAGTTGTCAGACGGTACGGTTGAAGTGGGAGGCGGCTTAGGCCATGCCCTTGGATTGGCCGGGGAGTACGCCACAGCAAAACAGATGGCCGATTATTATTCATTGAAATCGGGCGATCATTATCTGCCTCCTGTCCAGAGGGCCTTCATTCACATCGGGATTGGTGAATATGATGAAGCAATCCGCTTGCTGGAACAGGCATATGAGGAACACTCATGGTTCCTTGCTTTTATCCAGGCGGAACCCTGGTATGATCCAATACGGAATGATGAGCGCTTTGACCGGATCATTAATAAAATGAAATTCCCGGGTTAATTTCATATTCTCTGAATGAAAAGGTAACTTAGTTCCGTGGACATGTCCATACATATGAACATGATAAAAAACTACCAATGAAAAAACGAATCTCCCCGGGGATAATGATCCCGGTCTTTGCTACATTTTATGTAATGGGCTTTGTTGATCTTGTGGGCATGGCTACAGGGTACGTAAAAGTGGATTTCCAGCTGTCTGACAGCATGGCACAGTTGCTACCCTCCATGGTATTCCTGTGGTTTGCGCTTCTTTCCATCCCCACTGGTTTATTCCAGGACAGGCGGGGAAAGAAGTTTACGGCAAACCTGGGTATGCTGCTGACAGCCCTGGGGCTGATGGTCCCTTTTATTCATTACTCGTACATGACTGCTATTCTCGGTTTTATGATTCTCGGGATCGGTAACTCCATACTGCAGGTTTCTGCCAATCCTTTGTTGCTTGATATATCTTCCGATGATTCGAAAGCAGCGAACCTGAGCCTGTCCCAGTTCATTAAAGCAGGTGCCGCCATGCTGGGCCCCATCATTGCAGCTGTCCTTGTAAAGTTCACAGGAAACTGGAGATTGATCTTCCCGGTCTATGCAGGGATCTCTATTCTGTCTGTACTCTGGCTCTATTCCCGGAAGATCGAAGAATCAAAACCTGAGAAGAAACCAGCCACCTTCAGGTCGGTCCTCTCCCTTTTCAAACAACCTTTCGTGGTGGTCATGGTGCTGTCCACCTTCCTGATGGTGGGATTCGATGTGGGAATCAACTCAAATATCGCCAATTTTCTCATGACTAAGTTTTCCATCAGCCTGGAATCGGCCAGTTTCGGTATCTCTTTCTATTTCGCTTCGCTGATGGCAGGACGTTTGGCCGGTGCAATCGTTCTCCGGAAGATCAATCCCGACCGTTTCCTCATATGGAGCGTGGTCATTTCACTGGCGGGACTTGCGGGGATTATTCTTTCAGGTAACCTCCTGATGACACAGATTATGATCGTTGTTGCCGGACTTGGGTTTTCCAATACTTTCCCGATTGTATTTGCGAAAATTGTGGAACGGATGCCGGAATATGCCAATGAACTCTCCAGCCTGATCATCCTTTCAGTGATCGGGGGTGCTGTGATCCCGCCTGTAATGGGTTTGGTGAGCGATAATGTTGGAGTGACTGCCAGTATGTTCGTGCTGGTGTTTTGTATGGTTTATGTTCTGTTTGCCTCGCTTTATGCAATACGTATCAATAAAACCAATCAAGGATGATGAATGATCTGTACGGGAAAGACAAACGGGTCATCCTGACCCTGGATGCCGGAGGAACCAACTTTGTTTTTTCTGCCATAAAAGGCAATAAGGAGATCGTCTCTCCTATTCGCAAACCTGCAAATGCAAATGACCTGGGCCGTTGTCTGGATACGGTGGTGGCTGGCTTTGATGAGGTGAAGGAAATGGTCATGGAACCTGTTGCAGGAATCAGTTTTGCCTTCCCTGGCCCGGCCGATTACAAGAACGGCATCATTGGTGATCTGCCCAACTTTCCTGCTTTCAAGGGTGGGGTACCCCTTGGCCCGCTGCTGGAAGATCACTTCCGCATCCCGGTATATATTAACAATGACGGGAACCTCTTTGCCTATGGTGAAACCCTGGCCGGATACATGCCCTGGCTCAACAGCCGATTGAAAACGGAGGGTAGCAACAGGCCATTCAGAAACCTGGTCGGATTTACCCTGGGTACTGGTTTTGGATCGGGCATCGTACTTGGGGAGAAGATGGTTTTGGGCCATAGCACAAGTGGTGCGGAAATCCACAATACGCTGAATCCATTTAACAGTGAGTGGAATGCGGAAGAGGCTGTAAGCACCCGGGCCATCCAGCGCGTGTATGAAGAGCAGACCGCTTCTTCTTTAGCTGACTCTTTGATGCCGGGGGATATCTACAAAATCGCAAAGGGCGACCGGGAAGGGAACCCGGAAGCAGCCAGGGAATCGTTCCGGGCTTTTGGAAGGTCACTGGGCGGTTCCATTGCCAATACCCTGTCACTTTTCGACGGCATTGTGGTATTGGGTGGAGGGATCACGGCAGCCTGGGATCTGTTCTCACCGGCAATGTTCGAAGAGATCAACCGTCCCTATGTGGATTTCCATGGTGTTCCCTCGCCCCGTTTGTCCTACCGCGTATACAATTTCGAGGATCCGGGGTCGCTCAAGGAATGTGCCGGTTTGAAAGGGAAGGAGCTGGAGATTCCGGGAAGTGGCCGGAAGGTGACATATGATGCCGATCCACGGACCGGTGTAGGGCTGTCAAGGATGGGTGCCAGCACTGCCATTGCTCTGGGTGCCTATGCATTTGCTTTGCAGCAACTGGATACCTTATGAGAAAGATCGCTACTTCACTGCTGATCACTGCCATCTCCGGGCTATCTTTCACCCAGGAACCCCGACCGGTGGATTATGTGGACCCGCTGCTGGGATCGCACGATTCCCGGTGGATCAATTTTCCCGGACCAACTCTGCCATTCGGGATGGTCAAGCTCAGCCCGGACAACCAGGAGCTGGGGTGGAAGGCCGGGTATGAATACAATATTGATAATATTGCAGGTTTCAGTCACCTGCATTCATGGACCATGGCAGGTTTGCTGACCATGCCTGCTACCGGTCCGCTGAAGACCATTCCAGGTACTGAAAAGGATCCGGACCGGGGTTACCGTTCCCGGTTTAGTCACTCCGGTGAAAAGGCTTCTCCGGGATATTATTCAGTTTTTCTGGAGGATTACGGTATCCTGGCCGAGCTCACCAGTACTATGCGAACCGGGGTCCAGCGCTACACATTTCCACAGGCCGATACCGCCCGCATCCTGGTTGACCTGCTGATCCCTTCGGAATATGGATTTGAGAACTTCTACACGGAAGTCAGGCGTGTGAATGACCGGGAGATCCAGGGTGTTTCATACCAGCAAAGCCTCCGCAAGGCTAATTACAATGAGTATGTACTGCACTTCGTGATGCGCTTCAGCAAACCGTTTAAAACAATGAACGGCTGGGTAAAGGAAGAGGTGATAAGGGATACGGAATGGATATCTTCCGGTTTCGGGTTCAAGGATGTGGGCGCATTTATGGAGTTCTCCACCGTCGAGGGAGAGCAGATAATGGTTCAGACAGGCATCTCCCTGGTGAGTGTGGAGCAGGCCCGTTTGAACCTGGAGACTGAGATGGAACCCTACGGCTGGGATTTTAATGCGGTCAGGAATGAGGCCAGGGAAACCTGGAACCGCTTGCTGGGAAAAATCCGGGTGAAGGGTGGCACTGAAACTAATCTGAAGAAATTTTACACCAACCTGTACAGGGCCTACTCGGGCAGGACCACATGGAATGATGTGAATGGCAGGTACATGGATATGTATGAGAAGGAACAGGTTCTGCCGGAGGGTACAGGCTCCATTTACGGAAGCGATGGATTCTGGATTACTTTCTGGAATCTGAATCAGTTATGGGCCCTTGTGAATCCGGACATTACCAGCAGCTGGATCAAATCATTCCTGGAGATTTATAGCCGGGGCGGATGGCTGCCCAAAGGTCCCACGGGGATCGAGTATTCAGGAATCATGGTGGCATCCCATCAGTCATCATTTATTGCAGGGGCCTACCAAAAGGGGATCAGGGATTATAATGCGGAGAAAGCCTATGAAGCCATAAAAAAACTGCAAACTGTACCTGGGGGGCCTCATAAAGGAGGTGGTGTAGCAGGTAACCGGCACCTGGAATCTTATATGAACCTGGGCTATGTGCCCGATGAAGTTGGCCCGGTATCCAATACACTGGCCTATGCATATGATGACTGGGTGGTGGGACAGATGGCCAGATCGCTGGGAAAGGAGAAGGATTACAGGGAGTTTTCCAGGCGGGCCTTTAACTACAAGAAAGTCTTTGACCCGGAGGTGGGCTATATGCGCCGGAAGCACGAAGACGGATCGTTCGTGGCCGGATTCAGTCCTTATGGTGATGTCTCCTGGTTGGGTTCGGGATTCGTGGAGGGGAACGCCTGGCAATACACCTACTTTGTGCCGCACGACCTGCAGGGACTGATCGGGTTGATGGGCCGTGATGAATTTAACGACCGACTTGAGAAGGGTTTTGAGAAATCGGCCCTTCATCAATTTAATTCCGAAAAGCTGGGTTCCAACAGCCTGGAGGGTATGGGCGTATTGCCTGTAAACCACGGCAACCAGCCGAACATGCAGGCAGCATGGCTTTTCAACCATTCTGGCAAGCCGTGGCTTACCCAGTACTGGGTACGCGAGATTATGGAAAACTATTACGGGCTCTCCTCTGAGGATGGCTGGCTGGGTGATGAGGACCAGGGCCAGATGGGAGCATGGTTCGTCATGAGCGCCATGGGACTGTTTCAGATGGATGGGGGTGCATCAGTCAGGCCTGTTTACGAGATCGGGAGTCCGCTGTTTGAGCAGGTGAGCATCAAGCTGGATGAGGAGTATTATCCCGGGGGTGAGTTCCATATCGAAGCCAGGAATACATCCAAAAAGAACCGCTATATCCAGTCGGCCACCCTGAATGGTACCCCGTTGAATCAGCCATGGTTTTATCACCGGGACCTGGTAGAAGGTGGGAAACTGGTACTTGAAATGGGAGCAGAACCGAATATGGAGTGGGGAAGTGATCTTTCAAAGGCACCTCCTTCCATGAGCAGTATTAATAATAAATAAAACATCACCATGAATTCAAGAGAGAGAGTCCTTTCCGCATTAAACTTCCAGGAGCCCGACAGGATACCCGTTGATCTGGGGGGGCACCGTTCATCAGGGATTGCAGCCATCGCATTACACAGACTAAGGAAGTACCTGGGCCTTCCGGAAAGGCCGGTCAGGATTTACGATATGGTTCAGCAACTGGGGATCATCGATGAGGATATCCTGGACCTCTTTGGAGTGGATACCATTGAGATGGGACGGGGATTTCTGTTGGATGATGCAGATTGGAAACCATGGGTGCTGCCCGATGGTACAGACTGTGAGATCCCTGCATACATCAACCTGGAAAAGCGGGGAGAGGATTGGCTGATCTTTGAGGATACAGGTTATGAACTGGGTATCATGAAGAAGGGGAGCCTCTATTTTGAACAGACCCAGTTCCCTTTGATGGAAAGGGGTATCGAACGTGATGATTTCCATGACCTGAGGGAGATGCTTGGGAAGACCATATGGTCAGCTGTTCCTCATCCCGGTGCGCATCTTCCACTGGATGAGCAAGGACTAAGGGAAATGGGAGAGAAGGCAGCCGCGCTGAGGGCTTCCACCGACAGGGCCATTATCGGGCTCTTCGGAGGTAATATGTTTGAATTGCCCCAGTGGCTCTACCGGATGGATCATTACCTGCTGGCTACGGGAATGTATATGGATAAGGCTCTGCAACTTTCAGAGGAACTATATAAAATCCACCTTGATAACCTTGAGAAGTGGATGTCCGCAGTGGGGCCCTATATTGATGTCGTTCTTTTCGGGGATGACCTGGGTGGTCAGCAAGGTCCCCTGATCAGTCCGGATGCTTACAGGGAATTATACAAACCGTATCATAAGAAACTCTGGGGCCGCGCCAAAGAGCTGGCCGATGTGAAGGTCCAGCTTCACTGCTGCGGAGGAATCCATGAACTGCTGGAGGATCTGATTGAGGCGGGTCTGGATGCGGTAAATCCGGTGCAAATCTCCTGCAGGGGAATGGATCCCGCAAGGTTGAAGGCAGAATTCGGCGGCAGGCTCACTTTCTGGGGCGGGGGATGCGATACCCAGAGTATTCTCCCTATGGCCACTCCCGGTCAGGTAAGGGAAAATGTCCGTGAACTGACCGGGATATTATCCCCGGGTGGAGGTTTTGTATTTCAGCAGGTTCATAACATTCTGGCCAATGTCTCCACAGAAAACATTGTGGCCATGCTGGAAGCCATCAATCCTTCCAACTAAAATCCGGGATCCATCAGTTTCAGAGGTACCCATACGAACCTGGGCCTGTAAATACCGGCGTTCAGGAAGTGATCTTCCAGCAAAAAGCTATTCATGTTGTATGATACCAGGATCTGTTCCTCGTTCATAAATTGCGGATGGGCGATAGCATTGTAGGTGATCAGGTTCGTGTCTGCTCCGGGAATGGGGGTGGTGTAGAGCAGGGATTGATTATTCCAGGGACCGTAAGGAGTTTCTGATATGAAGGAGCAAATCTCTGTACTGAATGAGTCCATCTGGGTAATATATGCATACTTATCCCGGATTTTAAGGACGGTGAACTGTTCAGATGCATGCATGTTCCCCATGGGGCGGGATTGAGCCGGGTCACCTGTCCATTCCTCCCCGTTAAAGAATTCCCACGCTTCGGACACATCCCCGGAAGGGTACCTGGCTGCATGGGGGCGCCCCCCGTGAGCACCGTACACATAGGTATAATCAGGCTCTTCCAGTATGGCGTGACCGTAATGGACCTGCATGACCTGACAATACGGGATCTCAATCACACTCTCCTGTTCGATCTCCGGCAGTGTGAATGTGGCCAGCCAGGTTGATTGCCAGTGGAAACCCCACATTCCGGTATCGGCCTGTTCAAATTGCGACAGGAATACCTTCAGTTTTCCCTCCTCGATGAGTCCGTCCCCGGGCCAGAACCAGATGTCACCCTCGGAAAGTGCTTCATCTTTCTCCACTGCGGGAGGGATGATCATGGAGGCATCGTAGGGCGGCCTGACCTGGTGAAGGGTTGTCAGTGAATCTCCATCCTGGACCACAAAGGAATTCCTGATAAAAATTGGCGTCTGACGTTCCCGGGTCAGGTCCGGATTCACGCTTCCAAGAAAGGTATCCCCGAATATCCATACGGTCCTGCCATCGGGCAGTAGCACGGAGTAGGTTCCGTCTCCCCCGGTAAATCCACAGCAGCTCCTGATAAAGAGGCTGGAGAAGGTTGAGTCGGGTGTTGAAAATGCCTCCAGGTCGCTGGTTTGCTTATTGTTACCTGAATTACTGTTCGAACATGATCCAGCCAGGATGGCCATGATTGTGAAGATCCCAAAGGTGTATTTCATGGTTATGTAAATATGTCTGAACAAATATACAAATATGTCTTGTCAAGCCCTTACAATCTGTATATTTGTAGGGTGAAATACTCCATAGACCACAAGAGCCCGATCCCCCTTCATGCACAGGCTGAAGCTTTATTAAGAAAAATGATCGAGGAGCCCCGGTTCAGTAACGGCGGATTTATTCCAAATGAGGTCGACCTTGCGAAAAAACTTGGGATATCGCGAAATACCATACGCCAGGCACTGAATAAGCTGGTTTTTGAAGGATTGCTGGTTCGCAAGAAAGGTGTTGGTACAAAAGTGGCAGACCGGAGTGTGAGCAGTAAAGTATCCAATTGGTTAAGTTTTACACAGGAAATGGAAGCTAAAGGTCTCGTGCCTGAGACATTTGATATCCGGGTTTCCTGGGTACGTCCCTCTTCTGAAGTGGCACGGGTATTCGGGATCCCCGATGATAAGAAGGTGCTGAAACTGATCCGCTTAAGGGGTCTGAAAGACAATCCTTTTGTCTATTTCGTCTCCTGGTTTCATCCCCGTGTGGGTCTCACCGGTGAGGAGGATTTTTCACGTCCCCTCTATGATATCATGGAACAGGATTACTCCACCATAGCCAAACTGTCCAAAGAGGAAATCAGTGCTACCGGGGCAGACGACCACATCGCCGGTCATCTCAGCATTCCAAAAGGATTCCCTGTTCTGGTGAGGAAGCGGGTGGTTTATGACCCGGGGGACCGGCCAATTGAATATAATATAGGCTATTATAATTCGGAGAGCTTTATCTATTCCATAGAGAGCGACAGAGAAATATAAACCAATCACTATGTGTTTCTTACGAATATTGCTTATTGCAGTTGCCTTCTCACTGCTGGCATCCTGTAGTCAGGCCCCGCATGGAGAATTCCCCACAGAAGTGGAAACGGATCTCCATTTCAATGAGCTTTTTTCACCTGATTCGGGTGGTATCACCGGAGCCGACGGACTCTTTTCCACCCTCCTCCCTGACGGGCGATCGGTATTCCTGACGGGCGATTGTTTCCTGGGTAAGGTCGTGGATGGTCAGAGAGATGTGGGAACGAAAATGTTGAATAATTCAATGATCGTGATCAACAGGGACAGGTCAGCAGCTGAAGCGGTTTATAAAGGCACTTATGAACAGCCGGAATCTTTGTTTGTGCCCGGGCAGGAGGGGGCTATCAGGCACTGGTACTGGCCGGGGCATGGTTTTGTATCGGACAGTGTCCTCTATGTTTTTGCGATGAACATGTACAACAACCCGGCCCTGGCGGTTCCCTCTGAAAAGGATCCCGGTACCCTGGATGAGGTGGATGAACTTTCTGAAAATCAATGGTCCTTTGCAGTTGACGGTGTTGATCTGTTGCGCTTTTCGCTGCCGGATCTTCAGTATTTGGGATCGGATCAGGTATCGTACACCTATGATCTGGATATTCATTTCGGCAATTCTGTCTTCTCAGAAGGTAAGTATCACTATTTCTACGGCACCAGGAATGATCCGGATGGCTCGCATATCTATGTGGCCAGGGTTGAAAGAGGAGACATGCCCTATCATAAGAACTGGGAATTCTATGACGGGGAAGCCTGGAATCGGGATCACCACATGGCCAGGCCGATGAAACTGGATATATCCGTTTCTGAACAATTCAGCATATTCAGGATAAAGGACAGGTATGTACTTCTTACCCATTCGAAAATGACACCGGATATCTACACCTATACCTCTGACGAGCCCTACAGGGGATTTGGGAACAAAAAGTTTATCTACCGCTCTCCCGAGCAGGATGCAGATACCACGGGGAATCTGTTCCCGTACAATGCCATGGCCCACCCACAATATACCGACGGGGATATGCTTCTGGTATCCTACTGTGTCAATTCCTTGCGGGTCAGGGATGTTTTTGAAAACGCGGACAATTACAGGGGAAGATTTATCAGGATCCCACTCTCCAGGATCGACTCCTCCTTTCAGGACTACCAGCCCTCCTTCAGACTGGCCATGATACAGATGAGAGTGGAAGGCGGAAACCGGGAAGCCAACCTGATAAAGGCAAAAGAAATGATCGCTGAGGCTGCTGATAAGGGAGCAGACATCATCCTCCTTCCTGAGGCCATGGATCTTGGTTGGGCCCATCCTTCTGCCCTGACCGATGCAGCACCCGTACCCGATGGCCCCACCAGCACGATGCTGATTGAGAGTGCCAGGAATCACAAGGTTTATATTTGTTCCGGATTGGTGGAAAAGGCCGAAGAGGACATTTACAATGCCGCACTGCTAATCTCACCCGAAGGGGAGATTCTGAACCATCACAGGAAGATCAATATCCTTGATATTGCCCAGCAGTATTACGGACAGGGAAGGGGGCTTAAGGTTGTTGACACCAGGTTCGGTTCAATCGGTCTCATGATCTGTGCAGATGGTTTTGCCCACCAGCGTGTGATCACACAATCGCTCTGTTATATGGGGGCCGATCTGATCCTTTCTCCCACCGCCTGGGCCCTCCCTCCTGAATTGTGTCATGATGAGGAGCTGGCCACAGGGATATGGTTTGAACATTATGCCCCGGTGGCAGGGAAATTCAATGTGCATATCGCTGGTTGCAGTAATGTGGGAGAGCTGTCTGACGGACCCTGGAAAGGATACAGTGCCATAGGAAACTCCATGCTCATCGGACCGGAGGGGCAGATATTGGCCGGGAATTGTTTTGGTGTCGATGCAGAAACGATTATCTACAACGATGTACTGATCCGCCCCAGGCCTGTGAGAGGAACTGATTGGGTGGATATGTTCCAGTGATTTATTAAGAATTAGCTTTATATTTGTTTATAATAGTTTGTACAAATGTATGAACATAATAAGAGTCAATAAAAAAATAGTCACTTTACAGACCACCATGGGACAGGCATTCAATAAAACACCGGTTGTCCGGGTTAAAGGCAAAGAAAATGATTGTTTTACCGGTTGGGAACAGATTGGAAGCCACCTCCGGGAGAATCTGCCGAAGGGAAAGGGAAGGAGAATCATATCCATTGAAACCTACCATGGGGTTTACCTGGAAGATATCAGGTCGCAGATCTCAGGAATACTTGAACCGGATATGGTGATCGATACAGAATCATTTCTGCTGTCCGAAAGGGAGATCCGGAATCTTACCCAGTCCGATGTGACAAACGATAGGGTTTTTGGATACATGACCCGTCTGA
>JAAEOI010000396.1 GCA_024244665.1 Bacteroidota bacterium
AATTACCCGTGCAACTGTTAATGTAAATGTAAGCGGTACAGATGAGTTGACGGTTAGCGATGGAGACGGCCCTGTAAACGCCCTGGACGGTGCATTACGGAAAGCACTTGAGAAATTTTATCCATCCCTTACGGATATGCAGCTTATGGATTATAAAGTACGCGTTATCAATCCTACAGAAGCAACCGCTGCAAAAGTGAGGGTCATAATAGAATCTCACGATCACAAAGATATCTGGGGTACAGTCGGAGTATCTGAGAATGTGATTGAAGCAAGCTGGCAGGCGCTTGTTGAAAGTATTGAATATAAACTTTTGAAGGATGAAGATGGAGACTGATTTACCAACAAAATACAATCCCGGGGAAGTCGAAGACAAATGGTATAGCTTCTGGGAAGAAGGCAGCTTCTTCCATTGTGAACCGGACCCAGACAAGAAACCGTTCACTATAGTAATTCCTCCGCCAAATGTTACAGGTGTTTTACACATGGGACATGCGCTCAATAATATATTGCAGGATATAATCATAAGGTGGAGGAGGATGCAGGGCTTTAATACATTGTGGATGCCGGGAACTGACCATGCAGGCATAGCAACACAAAATGTCGTTGAAAGGGAGTTGGCTAAAAAGGGATCAAATCGTCACAAGCTTGGACGTGAAAAGTTTGTTGACGAAGTGTGGAAATGGAAAAACGAATACGGCTCAGAAATCCTGAGACAATTAAGAAAACTGGGCTGTTCGTGTGATTGGGAAAGGGAAAGGTTTACGATGGACGAAGGTTTATCAAAAGCCGTAAAAGAGGCATTTGTTAAACTATATGAGAAAGGGTTTATATATAAAGGAAAATATATCATTAACTGGTGCCCGAGATGCCTTACCGCCCTTGCAGATGATGAGGTAGAACATGAAGACCATGAAGGGCATCTATGGTATATCAGATATCCTTTCCGGGATGAACCTCACCTCTTCATCAATATTGCAACAACACGCCCCGAAACGATGCTGGGTGATGTTGCCGTTGCGGTGAACCCTGATGATGAAAGATACAGGGAAATGATTGGCGAGATGCTCATACTCCCTGTGGTAGGACGTGAAATACCCATTATTGCAGATGACGCTGTTGATCCCAAATTTGGTACGGGAGCAGTCAAGGTCACTCCTGCACACGATCCAAACGACTTCGAAATCGGAAAGAGGCACAACCTG
>JAAEOI010000397.1 GCA_024244665.1 Bacteroidota bacterium
ATATTAAAAAGGCCTGGACCCAGGAGACCTGGGACTATCTGAAGGACGCTGACGGCAATTATGTCGGCATTCCTCGCAACGGGGTGCTCCGCAACTATCCCACCTGGATTCGGACGGATTGGCTGGATAAGTATGGCCTGGCGATGCCCACAACAGTAGAGGAACTGGAAGAGATCTTACAGGTATTTCATGAGAAAAAACCCGCTGGTCCCGGAACTATTCCACTGCTCACCGGAGCGTCTGACAGCCTGAGGTATTTACGCTACTCCTTGATGGGCGGCTGGGTTGAACCTGGGTATCACAAAGATGGCGGTTAGCTGGATACGGATGGAAAGATCAAACCGGCCGAGTTACATCCGGGCTTTCAAGACTTTCTGGCGAAGATGAATGAGTGGTATGAAAAAGGGTATCTCTTTAAAGAAAGTTTTACCATGAATAATGGTGCTTTACGGAAGTTGATGCAGACGGGCAAATGTGGTGTCGTCTCTTACTGGGGGTCTGGCATTGGGATCGGGTATGAAGTTATTAAGGAAGTTGATCCGGAGGCTGTATATGTGGTGGTGCCCGGAATCAAGGGGCCTGCGGGATTTATCGAAACCATCGAGACACCGGCTGATTCCGGGTGGATGATTCACAGAGACAGTGAATATCCGGTTGAAATACTGAAAGCCATTGATTTTCAGTATTCAAGTTTCGAACAGTATCTGGTGTCGGAACTCGGAATCAAAGATAAGCAGTGGAAATGGGCTGATGAAGAGCAAAAGGTCTATGAGCAGATCGGGGATCGAAAATACTTCCAGGAGTATCGCTATGCTCCAGGTCTCTATATGGAGATCCAGGGCATCATGAAAGGTGGGCGTGAATTCTGGGTGAAGCATATGCGC
>JAAEOI010000398.1 GCA_024244665.1 Bacteroidota bacterium
CGCAGACCCTGAATACGGTCTTTGCGTCCGGGGATAAAATGGATCTCTTTTTTGCCCTCCAGTTTGTGAGATATGGATATGTGAAAAATAAGATCTATACACCCATCACACAGGAGATGTTGGATCAATACGGCCCTAATATTAAAAAGGCCTGGACCCAGGAGACCTGGGACTATCTGAAGGACGCTGACGGCAATTATGTCGGCATTCCTCGCAATGGAGTGCTCCGCAACTATCCCACCTGGATCCGGACGGATTGGCTGGAGAAGTATGGTCTGGCGATGCCCACGACAGTAGAGGAACTGGAAGAGGTCTTACAGGTATTTCATGAGAAAAAACCTGCTGGTCCCGGAACCATCCCACTGCTCACCGGGGCGTCTGACAGCCTGAACCATTTACGCTACGCCTTGATGGGCGGCTGGGTTGAACCTGGCTATCACAAAGATGGCGGTTGGCTGGATACGGACGGAAAGATCAAACCAGCCGAATTACATCCGGGCTTTCAAGACTTTCTGGCGAAGATGAATGAGTGGTATGAAAAAGGCTATCTCTTTAAAGAAAGTTTTACCATGAATAATGGTGCTTTACGGAAGTTGATGCAGACGGGTAAATGTGGTGTCGTCTCTTACTGGGGGTCCGGCATTGGGATTGGCTATGAAGTCATCAAGGAAGTCGATCCGGAAGCTGTCTATGTGGCGGCACCCGGAATCAAGGGACCTGCGGGATTTATCGAAACCATCCAGACACCGGCTGATTCCGGCTGGATGATTTACAGAGACAGTGAATATCCGATTGAAATACTAAAAGCCATTGATTTTCAGTATTCGAGTTTCGAACAATACCTGGTGTCGGAACTCGGTATCAAAGATAAGCAGTGGAAGTGGGCTGATGAAGAGCAAAAGGTCTATGAGCAGATCGGGGATCGAAAATACTTCCAGGAGTATCGCTATGCTCCAGGTCTCTATATGGAGATCCAGGGCATCATGAAAGGTGGGCGTGAATTCTGGGTGAAGCATATGCGC
>JAAEOI010000399.1 GCA_024244665.1 Bacteroidota bacterium
CCTCCGGTTGGATGATTGATTGCTTGGTACCATCGCAAACCTCCAACCTGATTTCTCCGGACTTACGACCAACAGCGCCAAAAACAGGAGGACGATCATTCTCCATCGTCCCTATACCGACTTTTTTGTTAGCACGAACACGAGGTGGATCTTCCGGATCAGGATGGAGTATGCCCTTTTCTCCCGCATTCTGGAACATCTCATCGGCTTCAACATCATTGTCTAAAAGTGCATCTAACAACCTGTTTTCATAGGCGTTTTTTTGAAATTCATGACGTCTTTCCAAGAGGGTTCCATAATCAATTCCTAATTCATTGGATAAATGAAGAGTTGAAGTGCCTTGTACAAATCCGCGAAGAATAAGAATGATCGTGGAGCATGGATAAGCGCTTCCCGACCAGACTGTATCAGTGAATATATTGAAGACCTTTCTACAACAACGACACCTGAAATCAACCACGGCCTCCCGATTTTGGAATTTGTGCGGTGCTTGCTCCGGAGGTATCTCATGTCCTTCAGGGCAGGTGAAACCATCGGGATGGAGCAGTTCTTTCAAATAATCGTAACATGCCTGCTCATCCAATAAATCACCGATCGGAAAGATTATCATCACTCCGCTCCGTCTGTTTCAAAATATGACCATAGCCATGGCCATCGTTTCGGTTACCCGACTGTCCATCTATCTTCTCATACCCTGGAAGCGAGGACATCCCGGTCCGCTAACAGTGGTGGAATGAGGAGCGGTGCGGCACCTGAGATGAAGCAATGATAAAACCATAATATCAAAATGGTTATGTACCATTTCACCTCAAAACCCACATGAGCGAAAATTGTCGCATAAGGGGTAGACAAACAACAGGCGCGGTGGCAAGATCGAGCGTGAACCACTATCCAGCACGGATTTCCGCCGAATGCGACGTCATGAACATGCAACGTGGTGGCAGGGGGATCGGGA
>JAAEOI010000400.1 GCA_024244665.1 Bacteroidota bacterium
ATGATTGTATTGTATGACAGCCCATTGGCGCCCTTTTCTTTACAGGTAAATTCAAACAGATTGGCAAGAGATTTCTCTGTCACGTTAACACCTGTGGCTTTCATAAAGGTTTTATGAGCTTCAACACCTATACGGCTGCATTTCCGCATTAGGTCAATCTCTGCTTTGGATTTTATTTTCCGGAGATCCCAGATCAGCGGTGAGCAATCCCTGACGTCAATACCAGGATATTTGGACTTGAGTATATTCACAAATTGAATTTCACGGGTCTCCCTCCCATCCCATTTATCTTCAGTCATTGATCTCTGAAGGCTGTGATTCTTCTCTCCGGATACCTCAGCCATAAACTCATTTGCAGAGTAGGGAGCGTAAATGATTCCGCATTCTTCTAAGGATTGATTCAGGAATGTGCCAAAATCTTCAATGGGGAGCACATTTTTAATTCCGGTGACAGATTTGGGATCGCGTATCAAACGGAGATCGATCCCTTCACTTTTGGCGAAGTTTTCACTGATTGTAAAAAAAAGCGAACTCTCCCTCTTCTTTCCGTCAATAACAAGAATCACATCGGGTATCTCAACTCCGGAAAGATACATGAGGTTGTTATACTGATAGAATTGAGTGAAAGAACCGGGCATCGCAGCCCCCCTCAGGATAAGCATACCATCGGGTATTTGATTCATCAGCTTCTCACGGCGGGCAGCATATTCATCCTTTTCAAATATAAGCTGTCCTGAAAGCGGGAGGCTTAGTACTATAAGGAGAACAGCAAATAGATTCTTCATTTTGTATTAAGGTAAAATTGTAATGTTGACAGACTTGCTACTCTCCATGAAGAGAAACAGCACCAGGTCGGATCCCTCAAGTTCATGGTTGATCCCTAAGCGGGCGTCCTTTATGGGTTTTCCATCAATCAACACGCGGGCACCCTCTGCATTCCAGTTCCTGATAATGAAAGCAGGGTTATTGATGGGTGCCTCTTCAGAGCCGGCAAGGGTGATCTCACATTTTTTTGCCTTAGGATTTTTATTTTCGACCTGGTAGCACCGTTGACTTCTGTCATAGCCTAAAGATGTATATCCATTCCCGGCGATCTTCAAGGAGGGAGCATAGGCCCAGGATTTTCCGAATTCTACCAACTCTTCCATTTTCATGCCGTTAATTCCATAGAGGCCATTCCAGTAATAGCGGTCCCCGTCTTCATGCAGTACAGGGTATGAAATGGGAAAACTACCACAATGGGAGGGACGATCCGATGTTGTGCTGGTCCGACCGTCACAGCGCGCCTGTCCAACCGGGAAATGGTTGCATCCTCCATGATCATTGTATTCGCTGATATCATTCCACCTTACGTTCATCTTGTTGCCTGGTTCAAAGCAGATAAAGGGTTTATTTTCCGATTTGAAATTATACTGCTGGATGGTGTAATCTTTGGCGAAACGGGTATCTCTCTCCTTAGGATTTTCAACATAGGATACTGCATTGATATGGCCCTTGTAGTCCGCAACATGCACATAATCGGTATGCAGCAAATCACTCTCCACCTGTCCGGGGTGCAGCAGGGGCAGTGATTCCTGGAATTGGCGGGGATACTTCAGGGTCTCCTTTTTCCAGGATACCTTCCTGATCCCTGTTGCGTCAGGATAGATGTAGTGATATTCGTCAACCCAGCATTCCCATCCAGTTTTCGGATCCACACGCCATGTGTTATTGTATGCGCTGACAGGCGCATATCTCCAGTGAACCACAACCCTTGCATCGTTATTCTCAATAATTCGGACATGCGAAAAACGACAGTGCCTGTCCTGCATATGCTCGAAGCATCCTTCTGAGTCGTCGGCTCCATTCTCCCAGGATTCAACGCTCTGATCAGACATCCAGTTTTCATTCTCTGAGACCCAGGAGGTACCATACCTGATTCCTCTCCAGAACATTACTTTTACAGGAAGTTTGTCGAAGCAAACCACAATATCAGGATCCTGGTCAACGGGCCAAAGATTATCCCAGCCATCATAATACTTCAGTTTGGTATAAAACGCGCCAAATCGTCCTGGATGTTTTTCGATGGTAGGCAGTTTGTGTGGTTTGATATCCGGTGTTTTCATTTCAACACGGGCGAAATGGTTGCTGGCATCTTCAGCAGATAGTGCTGTGTCATAAACTTTTACCTCATCAATAATGCCATTTAATCCGAAGTACTGGGCCCTGGTTCCCCAGGACCTGTGGATATCAGAGGGTTTCCCCGGAGTGGCGATCATCCCCAGCCTGCACTCCAGCCTACTGCTCCGACCCTGGCTTATTTTCCCTTTAATGGGTATGGTGGTTTTTAATTCGCCATTGACATAAACTGACATATCCTGATTGCCCCTGTATACACCCACCACATGCATCCACTGCCTGAGCGGTATGGTCGCACTTTCGGTGGCACATGTAATCCATTTTTCTGCAATGGCCGACTCCAGTGCCACCTGTCCATGTGGCCCGATCATCAGCCGGTAGCCATGGGCCTCATTGCTTTCGTTTGTAAATACCGGGCACCAGTTCCAGGGGTAATTCCCCAGGGAGACCCATGCCTCAATGGTGAATGCATCTGCCGGTAACGGTATTCCCTTTGGGGAGTGTAATACGCAGGCAGTAAAACCATCCAGCCTTAAGCCATTGCCTTTCATCCCGGCTGCTACACCAAAGTTACCCTCCAGGGTATCCGCAATTCCGCTGATCTGCTCAACAGTAGTTCGTTGAGCAGTGTTGTTGAAATCCCAGTACATGATTGGGTCTGCCTCCTGGGCAAAGGTGAATGCTGATATAAAAAGAATCACTGCTGCGCATATGCTCACTGCGCTGTATTTACTTTTTGGATTTTTCATCTTTCGTCTGTTTTCATCAATTAATCAGCAAGATTATTCTGCTCCGGCAGGAAGATTGTTGATCCAGAAAGATTCCATGGTTTGACGGAGATGATAGGTGGTATTCTCCCTTTCACTTATGCCATGAGACCGCATGGGGTAAGCCATCATGCTAAATAATTTGTTTTGCTTTATTAACTCATTTGCCAGCATTTCAAAACTTTGATAATGGACATTATCATCGGCAGTGCCGTGCATAATCATCAGGTTCCCCTGCAGATTATGTGCGTGGGTAATGGGTGATCCGTCGCGATATCCCTTTGCATTGTCCTGGGGTGTCGACATGTACCTCTCCTGGTAAATCGTATCATAGAGCTTTTGATCCGAGACAAAGGAAACGGCAATACCTGTATTATATATTTCGGGGTACCTGAACATGCAGTTCATTGTCATCTGGCCGCCACCACTCCAGCCCCATATACCGATTCTGTTTTCATCAACGAAGGAGTAATTGTCAATGATTTTTCTGACACCCGCTACATGGTCCTTTGGGGCAACGATGCCAATCTTTTTATAGATAATTTTTCGCCAATCCCTGCCGCGGGGAGACCTTGTTCCCCGGGGATCGATGCTCATTACAATGTATCCCTGCTGGGCCATGTACTGATGCCACAGATCGCCCCCTCCCCAGCTATTCTGAACGGTGGCACCTGCAGGTTCCCCGTAGATATAGAAAATCACGGGATATTTTTTTGAAGGATCAAAATCAATGGGTTTGATCATCCACCCGTCAAGTTCAACTTCACCAATATCCACTCTGAAAAACTCTTTTGGATTAAGGCCCAGGCTTGCATAGCAGGCTTTGGCCTCTTCATTTCCAACCAGCAATCTGGCTTCGGCATGTTCGGGCAGACTGATCAGTGAGATGACGTCTGGGGTCATCACATTCTGAAAAGTATGAATGGCCCATTTGGCATCGGCCGACATCTGGTAAGCATGCTGACCAACCATGGCATCGGGGCTGACCCTCTCGGCAACACCTTTCCCATTTAAACGGCTTCTGTAAAGATATCGCTCTGTGGGCTTATCTGGTGATGCGATATAGTAGACATATCCTCCTTTGGGATCAATACAGGAGATAGAGACCACATCAAATTCACCCTTTGTGATCAGATCCATCTTTTGTCCATCTCTTGAGACTTTATACAGGTGCATCCATCCGTCCTGTTCACTTGTCCATGTAAAAGACCGATTCTTCTCAAGCCACATGATGTTATCGTGTACATCCAGGAAGGCATCGTCTGTATCGGTCAGAATGTTTTTGATGGCCATCGTTTCAATATCTCCAACCCATACTGTATTTGTATTCTGATAGCGGTTTAGCTGTTGAATCATGACCTCTTTGGATTCGGGGATGAAGTCCATTCTGGCCAAATAGTTGTTCCTGGGATCACCAGGAATATCAAACCATTTGGATTCGCCTCCGGCTGCCGGGATAACACCTACCTTTACAGCTGAATTTTGTGTGCCGGCCTTTGGATAGGGCAGGGGAATGGGTTCGGAGTAAACAGAATCGATGTTATTAATCATATAGAAGGTGCCGGTGCCTTCCGTATCCGATTGCCAGTATGCGATATAGTTCCCATCAGGACTCCACCTGAATCCATCGCGACATTTCAGCTCTTCTTCGTATACCCAATCTAATGTTCCATTGATAATATTGTCCCCTCCGTTGGAGGTTAACTGTGTAATTGCTTCCGAGGAGAGCTCCTCCACATAGATATTCAGTTTGCTCACATAAGCAATTTTCGAGGCATCCGGCGAGAATTTTGCAAACATCATTGTTGCCCGCTCAACACTTTTCCCCGTTTGTTGTAATTTTCCGGAATCCATGTTCAATACCCAGTAATCGCCCCGGGTGTGGTCGCGCCAGACACGGCGTGTATTGGTGAAGATAAGTAGCTTGTTGTTGTCTTCCGACCAGGTGTAGTCTCTTACATTCAGGGGCTTTGATTCTCCTTCGGGGATCAGTTGAGCGGTGGATACCAGTACGGAACTTTTGCCTGTTTTTGCATCATACCTTACAATATCCTTGCCTTTTGTCTCTTCGTTGTATTCCAGTGTGGAATATCCCTTATTATCTTTCATCCAGCGTACGGGCCCATACCCTTCCTGGCCATAGATGCTGTTTTTATAGATATCTTCAAGCAACAGGGGATCGCTGTCCTGTGAATGAAGCGGATTTAAGATGCCGGATATTCCGATCAGCATCAGTACGTGAAAATAGAGGCCTGTTTTCATCTCTTATATTTTATTTGTTTAAAGATATTGTTACTATTTCTAATTGTTATATGTGGCAGACAAGCGGTAAGTTCCCGGTTTAAGCTCAAGCTCACCACTGGTTAGAGCAGCCTGACCGGGAGTGGTGGTTTTACCGGAAGTCATATCCCTTATAGTCAGATTTGTCAATTTTTCAGAAGGTAATTTTACCATTGCGTTACTTTTTTCAGGAATGGTAAAATCAAAGATAATCTGATCTGCGCCCTCCTTTTTCCAACTGGATAGAATCTCTCCGTGAGGCGAATTGTATTTGCATGTAACATCATCAAGTCCGTCTGGAACGTTAGGTGAGAGATGGAACCTTGAAAATCCAGGATATGCCGGATCGGGTCTGATTCCCCCAAGCCACCGGTAGAACCATTCGGATACCGTGCCGAACATGGGATGGCAGTTTGAGAAGGTATTGTCGCTCTCTTTCCAGGTTTCCCAGATGGTTGTTGCTCCATTGTCTATCATAAAACCCCATCCGGGGAAGGATTTGGAGCTTACAACATCGTAAACAGTATTTGAAAGGCCCTGGGCTGAGAGCGCCTCCAAAATATATTTTGTTCCGTAAATGCCGGTTGAAAAATGTCCGGAAGGTCCGTTTTTCAATGCCATCAGAAGGGAATCACGTGCAGCCTCTTTTTCATCTTCTGGCACAATATCGTGGTATAGCAGGGTGGAAAAAAGGGTTTGCCTGTTTATTTTTCCGATAACCGGCTTTTCCCAGAACATGGCGGCTATTTTACCATTTAACTGATCAGCCAGTTCCCTGTATTTACGCTCACTCTCTTTATCCCCCATTACCCTGGCAAATTCCTCCATAATACGGGCGCATTGCAGGTAGTGGCTGGTCCCGGTTAACTCCACCGGTACCCGTTCAAGAGATTCATGATCGGCAAGACCCTTATCAACAATCCCTCCGGGATGGAGTCTGGCGACCTTATCCATCCATTGATTATCCAGTTCGTATAATTCCTCTATAATCTCGGTGTCATTATAGTAGAGATATAGATAATACTGAGTGGTAAGATAGGCTGATTCCCAGCTAATTCCGCAATATCGGATGCCAACGAAGGGGGCTGTATCCACAAAAACAGAGTCATTCATGGCATCAAGCCAGTCATAAACAGTTTTACGGTAGAACGACTGCATATTATAATTATAAATAAAGGTTTCGCTGGTGGCATTCAGATCTCCTCCATAACCAAATTTCTCCCTGGCAGGGCAATCTGATTGAACACTAATCAGATTTGAAAGAAATGTTCTGTCTGCTGCATCCTGAATGGAATTGATGAGTTTGGAGGAGCTGGTGAAGCTATTTGGTTTGTCCACATTGGTATTGAAAGCAATGCCTTGAATATCTGAAAGTTCAGGTCTGTTTTCCAAACCCTCGATTTCCATGTACCTGTAAGTGTGAAAAGTGAATTCAGGATTATACAAAGCAGGAGTTTCATCCCCCATAATATAAGTGTCGGTTTGCCATGCAATATCCGGAGCACCGGGTCCACCCACTCCTTTTCTCTTAATCTGTCCACAAACGGTAGTCATGGGATTGAGCTCCCCGGTATCATAAATACGTTCACCAAATCTGAAGGTGATCGTATCCCCTTTGGTTCCATGCAGTTTTATCCTGAAATCGCCCGTAAAGTTCACCCCCATGTCCACAACATAAAGACCTTCCCGGGGAGATGAAATACCGATAGGGTTCTTTTCATCGGTGACCTGAATGGGAGGGAAGAATGATTTCTGCAATTCGCCTCCGGGACCATTGCTAATTGAAGCATCCTTCCACAGGGAAGCATCAAAGTCCGCTATATTCCATCCTGGAATCTCCTGTCTGGCATCATATACTTCACCCAGGTAAACGCTGTTTTTAATAATAGGACCGTGGGCAAATTTCCATGTATCATCTGTGACAATCTCAAGGGTTTGTCCATCTCTCTTTGTGAGGATGAGCTTTGCAATAAATACAGGTCTCCCGACAGGCAGTTCCTCCCGGATATTACGGCCTCCCCACATGCGCATGGGAAGAGGATTGTAGAATCCGTTTCCCAGACTTACCCCGATGCAGTTAGTTCCATTCTGAATAGAGGAGGTGACATCATATTCAGAGTAGTAAATTCTCTTTCCGTAATTGGTCCAGGCCGGATCAAGCAGATGGTTGCCGATCCGTTTCCCGTTTAAGGTTGCACTGTAATAACCAGCTGCTGTGATCAAAAGTGTGGCCGATTCAATCTCTTCTCCTGCTGAGAATTCTTTTCGGAACAGGGGAGATGGATCATCCCGATAAAACAGGGAGTCAAATTTCGGCAGTTCTTTCCCATCGCCGATCCAGGAAGCATTGTCAAAGCTATTGGATGGAGTGTTTTGGGAGTCATTTCGCCCGGTGCTGCAGGAGAAAGTGATAAGAAGAAATAATGGGATCAGAAGTCTGTTCATGAGGTAGGTATATTTAGATCTTTTATCTGGTAGTATCATCATTTGTTTTTAACATGCTGTCCGGCCCGGTCGGGATACAGTGAGAAAATGGACCGAAAAGTGTAAATTCCATTTTGTTCCTGTTCCACATCCATAAATTTGGTATAACAATACCTGACAGATCTCTTTTAGAAAGGATCACATCAGTAAAATCAGCGATTCGTTTATTCAACTCTTCAGGTGTGTCAGGGGTTTTCTCATATCCCCGGGAATCAGATTTCACCACGCTCCGAATCAGATTTCACCACTCTCCGAATCAGATTTCACCACTCTCCGAATCAGATTTCAC